>JADWMH010000217.1 GCA_015767355.1 Gammaproteobacteria bacterium | reverse complement strand
CAGATCCTTGCGACTCTCTGCTACTGCATCGACGCCAAGTTTTCGCGCAGCTGCGCTAACGGTCGGGTCGGGAGTCTCTTTGTCGCCGCTGAACCAGTTGCGGATTTTACGCACTATGAGTTTTAATGCACGCCAGATTTTCGGCAGCAGCCAGATTGCCAGCGCCATGAAGGCGATGAACATTACGATAAACAGCCAGGGATAGGTCAGTGCAGCCCATAGTCCGCCGATGACGGCAATATCTTCTGTAAATGAGGCCACCCAGTTGGTGACGGGCTCTGGAGAGGTGTTGATCATCAGGCGCGTCCCCGCCTTGGTAAAGTGACTTGTTGCCGCGACCCCGCCGCCAAGCAGCGCAGCGGCCAGCGTGACGGCCTGGTTGACCTCCAGTCCACTGGCGGCGCCAGCAGCCATCATTGCTCCGGCCGGAATGCGGATGAAGGTGTGGATGGCATCCCAGCCTGAATCGACCCCGGGTGTTTTATCGGCAAAAAACTCGATGAAAAACATGATGCCTGCGACGCCAAGCACCAGCGGGTCCTCCACCAGTGCCAGCCCTTCCGGCAGCTCGGCGTAGCCTGTATTGCCGAGAATACCGAGCACCAGTATTGCTGCGTAGAGATTGATGCCGGCGGCCCACGAGGCTCCGAGCATCAGGGCGATAGCTTGAATAGTTTCATGATCCATGACGTTATTTTCCGGAAAATCGATTGCTGAGTTCCTAATATGCGGCTAATCAGCAAAAAATTCAATGATAACGAAATGCGGACAATCTGAAGGCAAAAAGATTGCCGCATCGGCTGAGCCTCCTCGCAATGACGATTAGGTTGTCATTGCGAGCGAAGCGCGGCAATCTTCCCGGAATACGCATTTTGCCGGCAATGTCGATGCCACGGATTCATCAGCGGTCAGTATTGCAGCTTCGTTTCCCATGAAATATTGAGTATCATTGAGCAATATCCATATTTACAGCAGAAAAACGCATATGATCAAGGTAGGCATCGTCGGGGGGACCGGTTATACGGGAGTGGAACTGCTGCGCCTGCTGGTGGCTCATCCACAGGCCGAAGTGGTTGCAGTGACTTCACGTGCTGAATCCGGCCGCGCCGTGGCGGATCTGTTTCCCAGCCTGCGTGGCCATATCGACATTGCCTTCAGTGAGCCTGACGCAGCGGTTCTGCATGGCTGTGATGTGGTGTTTTTTGCCACGCCAAACGGTATTGCGATGCAGTCAACCCCTGAATTACTGCAGGCGGGTGTGCGGGTGATCGATCTTGCTGCTGATTTTCGTATCCGGGACCAGGCGTTGTGGGAAGAGTGGTACGGCATGTCTCATGCCTGTCCGGAGTTGCTGCAGCAGGCTGTCTATGGATTGCCTGAAATTCATCGTCAAAAGATTGCTTCGGCAAGCCTTGTGGCGAATCCCGGCTGTTATCCGACGGCTACTATTATTGGCTTTTTGCCACTGCTGGAAGCGGGAGTTGTCGATGCCGGTTCGCTGATTGCCGATTGTAAATCCGGCGCCAGCGGTGCGGGCCGCGGAGCCAGCGTGGCGGCGTTGCTGGCGGAGTGTGGAGAGAGCTTCAAGGCATATGGCGTGAGTGGACATCGCCATCTTCCCGAGATCCGCCAGGTGCTGGGGTGGACGCTCGGAGAGTTGCCGGGCTTGACGTTCACGCCGCATCTGCTGCCGATGATTCGCGGTATTCTGGCGACGCTCTATGCGCGTTTGAGCAGTGAGGGCGTGGAACTGCAGCAACTCTACGAAGCGCGTTATGCCGATGAGCCTTTTGTCGATGTACTTCCATCGGGATCTCTGCCGGAAACCCGCAGTGTGCGGGGCACTAACCGGTGTCAGATTGCGCTGCACCAGCCTCAGGGTGAACCTACGGTTGTAGTCTTGTCGGTCATTGACAACCTTGTCAAGGGCGCTGCCGGCCAGGCGGTGCAGAATATGAACCTGATGTTTGGCTTGTCCGAGACAAGCGGGTTGGATTCCGTTGCCTTATCTCCCTGATAACCGCCAGTTCAAGCGGCGTCACAAGCGAGTCCATGTCGAGGCTCCGACGATCCATCTATCCGGGCATGGAGGTCACCTCCTGTTGTGGCTTGGAATTGCACTGCTGTTGGTTGCAGGCATGGTTTATCTCGGCAGGATGGTCTATCTACTGGATCAGGATAATGCAGATGGAGATGTAGAGAAGGTTGAATCCGTTGTCGATGAGTTGCAGCAGAGAATCAGACAGGTAGAGTCAGAGAGAGATGCTTTAAGTCAGTCTGTTGTTACTCTTGAACGGGCGGCACAGGTTGACAAGGTAGCGCAAAGAGAGGTGCAGGAGGAGTTGATGGCGTTGCAGGAAAAGCGTCAGAAAATGGAACAGGAGTTGGCTATTTTAAAGAGAGTGTCGGGAAAAACCACAGGTTCGGCTTCTGCGAAAGGCTCTAAAAAGAGTACGGGGAAAAAGCGCAGCAGCAAAAAGAAAACGAGCAGCAAGAGAAAAAAAATCAATAAGACTTTGCCGACGACGGGTAAGAAAAAAGGGGAGTTCTAAAGATCTGTAAACTCTAGAGCCTCTCGCAAAACTCCGAAATGACGGAGTTTTGCGAGAGGCTCTCTATACTGGGAAATTCAGGATGGTGAAATAATCGATGAAAAAAAAATTCAAGCCACCGGCTTTTACAACCGTTATTGGTTCGGGAACAGTCATTCACGGAGGTCTCTCCTTTACAGGAGGCCTGCATCTTGATGGTGAGATTCATGGCGATGTCATTGCTGACAGCGAGTGTAAAAATTCTACGCTCACGGTGAGTGACCAGGCGATCATTGTTGGGGATGTCCGTGTTGCGAATATCATCGTCAATGGCACTATTGATGGTGATATCGACTCCAGATCTCTGCTTGAACTGGCAGAAAATGCGCGTGTCAGCGGGGAGATTCACTATCAGCAGCTTGAGATGGCAATGGGCGCCAGTGTTGCCGGTGGAATGGTACATCTGTTAGAAGAGGACGATGAAAAAGCAGAAGCAGAGAGCGGCTCCTGGCAGGAAAAAGAGCAGGAGCATGCGATGGATGAAGTTGAAGCGAAACAGGAGCTCTGACAGGAGAAAGATCATGAACAGTCAGCGGATAAAACCTAATTCTTGACTAAAACAGTAGGAAAAGCGATAGTTAGCACATAGGTTTGACTTTTTGGAGTGGTACGAACATGGCTGAAGCACAAATTCAAATGGAAAGCCCGCTGGTTTTTACCAGCGCTGCTGCAGCGAAAGTCTCTTCCCTGATTGAGGAGGAGGGCAATTCCGGGCTGATGCTGCGCGTCTATATTCAGGGCGGCGGCTGTTCAGGCTTTCAATATGGTTTCACCTTCGATGAAGAGGTGAAAGAGGGTGATACAGAGGTCGAAACGGATGGTGTCAAACTGCTGATCGACCCGATGAGTTTCCAGTACCTCACCGGGGCTGAAGTCGATTACACCGAGGGCCTTCAGGGGGCGCAGTTTGTTATCCGTAATCCGAATGCATCCACCACCTGCGGTTGCGGCTCTTCATTTTCAGTCTAACTAGAATCCTTGATTCACTAAAATGCTTGCAAATGAGTCAAGTTTTAAAAGAAT
>JADWMH010000059.1:8445-10560 GCA_015767355.1 Gammaproteobacteria bacterium | reverse complement strand
TCCTGCATCACTTCCGGGAGTGGGCGGCTGACGAGGCTTCCCCGCATTTGCGGAATAATGCAGAAGCTGCAGTGGTGATTGCATCCCTCGGAGATCTTCACATAGGCATAGTGCTTCGGCGTCAGTTTGACGCCCTGGGGCGGCACCAGAGAGACAAAAGGGTCATGAGGCGCAGGCAGATGCCGATGTACATCCCTGATGACCTCCTCGAAGGCATGCGGACCTGTGATGGCCAGCACATTAGGGTGGGCATCGAGGATTTCCCCATCCCTGACGCCAAGACAACCTGTCACAATGACCTTGCCGTTCTCGCTGAGCGCCTCGCCAATGGTATCGAGAGACTCCTCGACGGCTTCATCGATAAAGCCGCAGGTGTTTACGATCACCAGGTCAGCATCTGCATAGTCATCGCTGAAAGCATATCCTTCAGCCCGCAGCCGGGTCAGGATGCGTTCGGAATCCACCAGGTTTTTCGGACAGCCAAGGCTGACAAAACCAACCTTTGGAGCTTCGTTCATGGACGTGAATTGATCAGGTCGCTGAGCGATGTGACAGCCGCACTCTGCTCGACCTGCACCTTGATGGTTTCATTCAGCGCCAGGTCCCCCAACGCAATATACTCAAGCAGTTGTTCCGACAACTGCTGCACCAGCAGCATCCCCTGCCGATCACGGTCATCCTCCGGTAATGAAGCAATCTCTGATGCCAGCGTTGTCAGATAGCGCTGGAACTCCTCTGCCTGCTGCTGCAGATCGAGCGCCTGGAACTCCTCCCGGAAATCGAAGTGCAACTCCCAGCCGTCGGCGCCGTCTATGTGCAATACACCAATGCGCATCGGCCCGTTAATATCCATCAATCTCTCCGCTCAAAAGTAGTTTTAAGACACAAGTTTCAAGTCTTAAGTCACAAATTCTCAATATATTATCCGCACCGCTGCAATTGTACTGCATAGCGATTTGATGTCTTCTCGACCTGTTTTGCATAATTCATCAGCCAGCGTTTGCGTTTATAGGTTCCTTTCGCATAACCGCCCTGCCCTTCATGATAAGCAAGATATTGATGATAGGTGCTCGATTTAGAGATCCCCAGTCTGCGGGATGAAACACTGGTGTACCATCCGACAAAATCAATGGCATCGTCAAAATCATCACGATCGGCCCAGCGATGTCCTGTATCGCGCTTGTAGCTATCCCAGGTGCCATCCAGCGCCTGTGGATAGCCATAGGCGGACGATGCTCTGGCTCCGGGAATAAACCCGAGATATTTTTTTCTTGGCGGTTTGGCATCCGCCCGAAAAGAGGACTCATGTTTAAGGATTGCCATCATCACCGGGACAGGCGTACCCCAGCGCTCACTCGCCTCCCTGGCGTCATCATGCCAGCCGCGCTTCTGCTCGAAAATACTGCAGATGTCATTGCGGTTTTTTGGCGGTGCGGATGAACAACCAACGACCAGAAGAAAGCACAGTGTAGATAGAAAAACCCGTCGCAGCATCAAGTGCCCAAACCTGAGAATAATCGAAGTAAAGAGTCTATCCCTCATGTGTAAAGATGTCATTTGTTTTCCCGCCAACCGCTACCGCCAACTCAATAAGCTATACTCCGATCTCACCAAACGAGGAATCCAATAATGAAATCACTTTTTGCGGCTCTCTCCCTGCTGCTGGGATCATCTGTATATGCCGCGACTGAAGGGAATTCCGGCGCCGCATTTCTTCATCACTTCGACACTGATAAAGATGGCAAGGTGAGTCTGGATGAGTTTCGCGCCCCGGGAGATCAGTCATTCAAGACAATTGATACTGACGGCGATGGTTTTGCAACGGCTGAAGAGGCTGCCGCCTTCGAACAAAAAATGCGCGACATGATGATAAAACGCAAACAAGCCGTGTCCAAATCCAGGAAAGATGACTCCTGAACATCTCTTTGATTTCGAGAAGACACAATCAACCACTTACAGATCGAGAAAATGGATTCCGGCTAAAAAAATGCCGGAATGACGGAGTTTTGCAAGTACCTCTGTTGATACATCTTTCCGTGTATTCCGTGGTTAATAAAATGGCTGATTACAACTCAAAATAGAACAGCAGCGTCCGCTGCAGCAAAGAGTTATTGT
>JADWMH010000059.1:0-8435 GCA_015767355.1 Gammaproteobacteria bacterium | reverse complement strand
GAAGCGCTCACCCCTGTGGCGCGTCAGACCTTCAAAGTTATCCAGCGCCCAGCCTTTACTGGAGTTCAGCGAGGTAATGACCCTGAGCTCAAGTTTACCCTCCTGTGTGAAGCGCCCCTCCTTGAGGGTCACGATCAGCGGACTCAACATGGAGTGCCAGGCGCGCTCCATAAACAGGATGCGGCCATCCGGCAGTGCCTCCATTGCGGTCACGCCATTGCCTTTATGCTTCTCCATCTGGTATTCCCAGCTCTCTCCGTTCAACGCATAGAGCCGCTGGTTGTCCCTGCCTTTCATCGGACGTTGAGCGATAGTGAGTATCCCTTTTTCAGGATGCAGGGTAACAGCCTCCAGCATCTGGTTGGTCGTACGGTAATTTCTCTTTTCGGCAAGTATCGGCGGCAGAGAGTAAGGCTCGATCATTTTTCCCTGCGATGTAAAGCGAATAATCCGTGGAACTTTTTCAAAGGAGACGACTAACTCGGAGTCTCCCTGAATGCCGTTGTCGGCATTGATGACAAATGCGCCTTCAGAGTCCCTGTGTTTCCCCTTGAGGCGTTTGCCGTGCTTGTTGCGTAGCTTGTATGTGGCCAGCAGATCGACAGCTACCAAATTCCCTTTGTCAAATATGGGGTGCAGATGGTGCAGGAGTCCTTTGTCGGTCACACTGTAGAGCAACTTCTCATCCTGATCCCATGCCAGCGCCGAAATCCCGGTGATGTGAACGTCATCACTACTCTTCGTGTTGAGTTTGACCGCTCCCAGCGGCCTGACTCCCTGCGTCTCCCTGCCAAAATTGATCGTTGTCGGCGTAGAGATATTCTCAGCCTGCGTGAGCTGCATCACCAACAGTAGAATCAACAGCCCGGCAGGACGGAAAATTCGGTTCATTACTCGAACACCCCGATATCACCAAGACCTACGCGCACCACCTCGGGTATCTCATCTTCCATCAGCACCACGGTAGTCGGTTCAATGCCGCAGTAGCCGCCATCGATGATCAGATCGACCTGGTGTCCGATAATCTGGCGCATCTCATAGGGATCAGTCAATGGCATATCATCTCCGGGAAGCATCAGGGTGCTGCTCATCAGCGGTTCATTGAGTCGCTCCAGCAACGCCAGCGCAATCGGATTATCAGGCACCCGAATGCCGATGGTTTTACGCCGGGGGTGCTGCAACCTGCGCGGGACCTGCTTGGTCGCCTTGTGAATGAAGGTATAGGGCCCTGGCGTGAGGCTCTTGATGAGCCGGTAGTGGCTGTTGCTGACCTTTGCATAGAGTGCAATTTCAGAGAGATCGCGGCACATCAGCGTAAAGTTATGTTTATTATCCAGCTGGCGAATAGAGCGGATGCGATCCATCGCCTTCTTGTCGCCGGTATGGCAACCCAGCGCATAGCCTGAATCCGTTGGATAGATGATGACGCCGCCTGAGTGGATGATATCGACAGCCTGGCTGATCAACCTCGGTTGTGGATCCTCCGGGTGAATCTGGAAAAGTTGCGCCATCTGCTACTCCGGCTGCGATGGTGATGAGTGAAACATCGCCAGCAGCATCAGCACGACGCCGACGCTGATCGCGCTGTCCGCCACGTTGAAGGCGGGCCAGGACCATTGTTGATAATAGACCAGCAAAAAATCGATCACATGTCCGTAGGCGATGCGATCGATCAGGTTGCCGACAGCGCCGCCGATGATCAGCGCCAGGGCGACTGCATTGACTTTTTCGTACGCCGGCAGGCGCTTTAGCCAGACAACCAGGATAATCGTGACAACAGTTGAGAGAATGGTAAAAAACCAGCGCTGCCAGCCGCCGGCGTCCGCCAGAAAGCTGAATGCAGCGCCAGGATTGTAGGCGAGAGTCAGGTCAAAAAAGCCCTCGATAAGCGGCAGGCGTTCGTGCAGCGTCATGCTGCTGTCGATCCACAGCTTGGTCAGCTGATCGATAACAATCACAGCAATTGAGAGCCACAGCCATTTGAGCATCAGGCATACTTCCGCTGTTCGCCTTCGCCGTCAACATTGGTGATGCAGCGGCCGCAAAGATCAGGGTGCGCCTCATCACTCCCCACATCTTCTACATGATGCCAGCAGCGTTCACACTTCGGCTGCGATGAGGCTTCCACCATCACTTTCAGCCCCTCCAGTTCGGTGTCGCGCGCCTCCTGCGGAGCTTCGCCCAGCAGTTTCGCCTGTGAAGTAATCAGCACAAAACGCAGCTCGTCGTGCAACTGCGACAGAGCGGCATGCAGTTCATCCCCGCAGTAGATCGTCACCTCGGCATCCAGGGATGAGCCGATGCCGCCCTCTTTGCGCAGCAACTCCAGCTCCCTGCCCACTGCAGAGCGGGCAGCCATGATCAGTCTCCACTGCCCGGCGCTGATCACATCGCCCTGCGTTAATTCAAAAAGCCCCTCGTACCAGGTCTCGAGGAACACGGATTCACCACGTTCTCCGGGCATGTGCCGCCACGCCTCGTCGGCCGTAAAGCTCAGGATCGGCGACAACCAGCGCAGCAGCGCTTCTGCAATATGATACATCGCTGTCTGGCTCGAACGGCGCGCGGCGCTGTCAGCCTGGCAGGTATACTGTCTATCCTTGGTGACATCCAGGTAGAAGCCGCCCATCTCGCTGATGCAGAAATTCTGGATCTTCTGGTAGATCAGGTGAAACTGGTACTCGTTATAGGCAGCGATGATCTCCTGCTGCAGCCTGGCGGCGCAATCCACGGCCCAGCGGTCCAGCGGCAGCATCTCCTCAGCGGCAACCAGATTTTGCGCGGGATCGAAGCCATGCAGGTTGGAGAGCAGGTAGCGCGTGGTGTTGCGAATGCGGCGATAGGCATCCGCTGTGCGCTTGAGAATCTCATCGGAGACATTCATCTCGCCGCGATAATCCGTTCCCGCTACCCACAGACGAATGATATCGGCGCCCAGGTTTTTCATCACCTTCTGCGGCTGCAGCACATTCCCAAGGGACTTGGACATCTTGCGTCCCTGTGCATCGACTGTGAAACCGTGTGTCAGCACCTCTGTGTATGGCGCCCGTCCATACATCGCCGTGGATGTCATCAATGACGACTGAAACCAGCCGCGATGCTGGTCGGAACCCTCCAGGTAGAGGTCCGCAGGAGAGCGCAGCTGCTCGCGCTGCTCCAGCACACAGGCATGGGAGACACCGGAGTCAAACCACACATCCAGCGTATCTGTCACCTTCTCATAGTGTTCGGCATCATCACCCAGCAGTTCATCTGCCTGCATCGAAAACCATGCCTCGACACCCTGCTGCTCGACAGCCTGCGCCACCCTCTCGATGAGGTCGGCCGAGTCGGGGTGCAGATCGCCCGTCTGTTTATGAACAAAGAGTGCAATCGGCACGCCCCAGGTGCGCTGCCTTGAAATACACCAGTCAGGGCGGCCCTCGACCATGCCCTCGATGCGCGCCTTGCCCCACTCCGGCAGCCAATCAACCTTGCCGATCTCTGTCAGGGCCGCCTTGCGCAGTCCGTGCCTCTCCATACTGATAAACCACTGCGGCGTTGCACGGAAGATAATCGGGGTCTTGTGACGCCAGCAGTGTGGATAGCTGTGTGTGACACGCTCCATGTGCAGCAGCGCATTTTTTTGCTGCAGCACCTCGATGACATGTTCGTTCGCCTTGAAGACATGCTCACCGGCAAAGAGTTCGGTGCCCTCTTCGAAGACGCCATTGCCGCCTACCGGGTTATCGACAGCAAGATCATACTTCTGACCGACGACGAAGTCCTCGACACCATGACCTGGAGCAGTGTGCACCGCACCCGTACCCGCATCCAGGGTGACATGCTCGCCAAGAATAAGCGGAACCTGACGCTCATAGAAGGGGTGCTGCAACTGCAGTCCCTCGAAAGCCGCGCCGTTCGCATAGGCGAGCACATGGCATTTTTCGATATTCCAGCGATCCATGGTCTCCTTGAGCAGACCCTCTGCAACCAGCAGACGCTCTTTGCCATGATCACTCTGGCACTGCACCACGACATACTCGAGCCCGGGATTCAGAGCTACCCCCTGGTTGGCAGGCAGCGTCCACGGAGTTGTCGTCCAGATCACAACGGAAAGAACCCCTTCGCCATGATGATCCGGCACCGAATGGCAGGCTGCAAACAGCGCCTCTTCATCGACGATGCTGAAGCGCACGTCGATCGCGTAGGACTCTTTGTCCTGGTGCTCCACTTCGGCTTCCGCCAGGGCCGACCCGCAGTCGGTGCACCAGTGGACCGGCTTGTAGCCTTTTTCCAGATGGTCGTTTGCAACGATCTTTCCCAGCGAGCGAATGATGTTGGCTTCATACGAATAATTCATGGTGAGGTAGGGATTGTCCCACTCCCCGAACACACCGAGACGCTTGAAATCTTCGCGCTGCCCGTCGACCTGCTTGCCTGCATAGGTGCGGCACGCCTTGCGAAACTCGGCGGCAGTCACTTTGCGCCCGGGCTTGCCGACCTTCTTCTCCACCTGCAGTTCGATCGGCAGACCATGGCAATCCCAGCCCGGCACATAGGGTGCGTCGAAGCCATCCAGGGTGCGGCTTTTGATAATGATATCTTTCAATACCTTGTTGACCGCATGGCCGATATGAATCTGCCCATTGGCATAGGGAGGGCCATCGTGCAAAATAAATTTCGGTCGGCCTGCACAGATTTCGCGAATCTTTCCATAGAGATCGCTGTGCTCCCACTGATGCAGTATATTCGGCTCGCGCTGAGCCAGATTCGCCTTCATCGGAAAACCGGTTTTAGGAAGATTGAGGGTCTCTTTATAACTTTTAGTCACTGTCTCTGTTCCAGTTGAATCTAATAAAATAAGTTGGTTATCATAAGCACGCAATCGTAGCGAGACCAAGTCTCAGACTGACGAGGCATAAAAAAACATTTTCTCAAAAATTGCCAGGGATAAGTGACATTGCAACCCTACAAAATCTATTTTTCCACAGATAAATACAGATGAAGAGATGTCACAATATCTGTGTGCATCCGTGTTCATCTGTGGTTAATTTTCTTTTTTCGTGTTTTTCGTGACTTTCGTGGTTAATTTTTTCCTTCATGGATACGAAGCGCCTGTTGTGAGTCTATGGCGATTTGCTTGCGCAGTTCATCGAAAGAGTCAAACTTCATCTCGTCACGGATGCGGGAGATAAACTCCACCCCCACATGCGCTCCATAGATACTGCGGTCAAAATCAAACAGATGCACTTCGAGCAAAAAGCGGGGGTCACCCTCTATTGTTGGCCGGTTGCCGATGTTGGCCACCCCCGGCAAGGCTTTGTCATCCACTCCGTGTACCGTTACAGCATAAACACCGCGCAACGGACTGACCGGACGATGCAGTTGGATATTCAGGGTGGGAAATCCGATGGTGCGGCCGCGTTTGTCGCCGTGGGAAACCCGTCCGCAGATCGTATAGGAGCGCCCCAGCAGTTCTGACGCAGCCTGCAGGTCACCTGCAACAAGCAATTTGCGAATGCGCGTTGAACTGATGCGTTCTCTGCCGGCAGTAACGGTCTGCAGATCATCAACCTGAAAACCGAGATCACGTCCGGCTTCGTGCAATAACCCGACGTCGCCGCAGCGGGCGCGGCCGAAACGGAAATCATCTCCCACATAGAGGTGCTGAATTCCCAGCCCTTTGACCAGAATTTCGTCAATAAAAGCTTCGGCTCCCATGGTTGCCAGCCTGCGTCCAAACGGCAGCACCAGCACATAATCGATGCCTGCCGACTTAATAACCGTCAGTTTTTCACGCAGGCGCGTCAGTCTGCTGGGCGCTTTCTGCGGCTGGAAATACTCCAGCGGCTGCGGCTCGAAGGTAATCACAGTAGCAGGCAATCCCAAAGCATCACCTACCTTGCGCAACTCTTCAAAGACAGCCTGATGCCCCAGGTGCACACCGTCAAAATTACCAATAGTCGCCACGCAACCATGGTGTTCGGCTCGAAGATTATGGAGACCGCGAATCAGTCGCATCTCGACTCGCTTACAGGGAAAAACGGGGATTATATCAGTATCAATAAAATGGAAAGATCTATTTTATCTCTACCGGCAAGGAACCACGAAATAAGGCAAACAGTGACAAATGTACTTCACGCCCCAGGACTGCCCCGGGACAGTGTTCCGAATCTCTGTCAATTTGCCACATGAGATTTTCTGTGTCATTTTATATAAGATTAACAGAGTAAAGAGTTGTCCATAAACAGAGTAAAGAGTTGTCCATAAATAACTTCCCGATATCGTGCAGCAATGTTGCTCCTCTTCAAGGCGCAGCAAGGGGCGCATAGCAGCGTTATGTAACTCTTGCTGGAACGCAGAAGAGGGGCAACAGGGCAAGCAGGATGGGGAAGTTATTATTGGACAACGACTAAGAGCCTCAAATCAGGAATCATCGTGGAACCCGACACCTTTTCAGAAAATTACAGTATCGGCGAAGAGCTGGCGCATGCCATTACCCATGGCATCGGCATACCGCTGAGCATAGCTGCACTGGCAATACTGGTGGCATTCTCCGCCCTCTACGGCGATGCCTGGCATGTAACCAGCACTGCCATCTATGGCGTCACGCTGATTCTGCTCTACACAGCCTCGACCCTCTATCACAGCATCTCTCATACCGGCGCCAAGATCATTCTGCAGCGCCTGGACCATGTCGCCATATTCCTCCTCATCGCAGGAACCTACACCCCCTTTACGCTGGTCTCATTACGTGATTCCTGGGGCTGGCTCCTGTTCGCCATGGTTTGGGGCATCGCCATCCTGGGTATTTACATAGAGCTCCGGGGCAGCAGCAAGCTGCGCCGCTGGTCGCTGGCCCTCTACCTGGGCATGGGCTGGCTGGTAGTAATCGCCGTCAAACCCATGCTGGCGAACGTGGAGACAGGTGGGCTGCTGTTGCTGTTGGCAGGCGGATTGAGTTACACCCTGGGCGCCATTTTCTATGCCTGGGAACGCCTCTCCTACAACCACGCTATCTGGCATGTTTTCGTGCTGGCAGGCAGCATACTGCATTTCTTCTCGATTCTCTTCTACGTCGTTCCTGATGCACCAGCGGCATGACCAACAGTAACTTTTCAGTATTCCCGCGTGTAGTTCGAGGTTCCATAGGATGTGTTGAGGAACGAAGCGCATCGACCATACATGATGCGCTTCGCAAGCTCAACACATCCTATGGACTGTTGACTTGCACAGAGTTGAAATTGCAGCATCTCAGCCCCTGAAGATGAGCTGGGCGATGAGTAATAACAGCGAACCCACTGCGCCCATAACAGGAACCCACACTGGATAGCCTTTGACATTCGCCGGCAAAGGATAGATTGCACGAATCCTCAGCAGCGACAGATTGACCAGCAGAAATACACTCAGGATCAGATAGCTCGTGGAAGCTGCAAGTTTCACCAGCGGAAACCAGAGGGCCAATACCAGTATGAATGATGTCACCAGCAGTGTTGCAATCACCGGGGTGTGGGTGCGCTGGCTAACCCGACCGAGGATGGACGGGAGCCACCCGCGCCGGCTCATCCCGTAAAAAATCCGGGATGCCATAATAATCTGGATCAATGCACCATTGACGATGGCAAACAGGCTGATCAATGAAATCACCACGGGTTTCCTGCCTGTTGCAGCAGTGTAGAGATCAGCCAGCGGCGCCTCACTGGCGGCCAACTCCCGTGGTGAAAGATTGACCACGGCAACAAGAGAGACCATCGCATACAGCAGGGTTGCAGTGATCAATGCCCACAGGATCGCCCGCGGCATATTGATTTCCGGCTCGCGCACCTCTTCCGCCACATTCACCATATCCTCAAACCCGATAAATGAATAAAAGGCCAGAAAAGCGCCGGCAAAAATACCAGGCCACAGATGCCACTGGTTCAATGACGGCAAATTTTCAATAATCCCCGGGAGCCTCTCAAGCTGCGCACTGCCCGTGAAGATAATCAACAGCAGCCCGATAAATTCCAGCAAGGTAAAGAGAGCCGCCACCTTGACTGACTGGGAAATCCCCCATATCGCAACTGCCCCAAGCATGATCAACAAGGCAACAATCGCCAGCCATTGCGGTATTTCGACGAAGAGTTGCAGATAGCCGACGAAACCGCGTGCAATGGTTGCGGCTGAGAGGATACCTGCCATTGCAATCAACAGCCCCGTGGCGCTCGACAACCAGGTCACCCCAAATCCTTTCTGCAGATAGACTGCTTCTCCGGCTGCAAACGGGTAGCGAGCCGACAGCTCGGCATAGGTAAAGGCACTGAAAGCGGCAACGAATGCAGCCAGCATAAATGAGAGCGGCACAAAATAACCCGCCTGCGCTGCAACCTTTCCCACCAGCACATAGATCCCTGCGCCGAGGATATTTCCTACTCCATAGAAGAGCAGCAGCCAGAAACCCAGGCCGCGTTTCA
>JADWMH010000216.1 GCA_015767355.1 Gammaproteobacteria bacterium | reverse complement strand
CCATCTCCAAAATCATCGAGGGTGACTTCCCTCTGTATGAACAGCTCTACGCCAGGGATAAAATCCAGTTCTACCGCCCTTTGAAAATTTCGACTCGAGGCGGATTCATGATTATGAAAAAGGGACAAAAAACCATGTCCAACAGAAACCCCTCCAAACAATTCGTGCGCCTGTTCGGACGCGTACGCGGATGCGCCCCCTTCTCTGACAAAGACGCCTGTGGTGAAAATGCTTTCATCAAGGAAAAAACCAGCCTGCTGGCTCAATTAGCGAGACACAAATGAACATGAATATCACAAGATCAATTACTGGCGCTGCTGCTTCACTGCTGCTGTTGACTGCGAGCCACTCAGTAACAGCAAAAACAGTGTCACCTGAGGATGCCACCGCCGCTCAGCAACTGTTCACGCAGATCAACACTAACGATGAGAAGGGCGCCTTCGGCCTGAATTCACTGCAGGGAGCACACAATCGAACCACTGTCCTCAGCGGCAAGATGCCGAAAGGCGGCGTTGTTTTCCAGGCTGCCTTCCGCATCAAGCCCGCCGAGAAGCTGGCGCTCGATTACGGTCTCTATACCGGCAACCTCTTCAGCACCAATCTTTTCGAGCTGATTGGAGAGTTTGTCTACCAGGATCGCAACAAAAACCACAACATGCCCGTCGACAAGCTCTACAAGGTCGGCAAGGAGGCCTTTCCTACAGCCAGGCTGATGACCAAAAACTGGGTCATCGAGAAGCATTACACCGAGACCTTTCCGGATACAGGGATAGCCCATGGCTTCTTTTACCGCGGCATCGCCGGAGCCGAGTTTGAAGAGCCGTTTGCGAGGGATTTCCTCAGCTACTATCTTAATTTCATGCAAGATGAGAGTGACTGGCTGCCAATCTACCTGCTGGCAAAAAAGAGCCCTCTGGTGCAATCCTCGGATCTGCAGGAAGCGCGCAACAAAATTGGCGAAACCTTCAGCTATTTTGAAAATTATTATAAAAACAGGCCGAAGGATCAGCCGAAGGTCGTCTATCTGAAAAAAATCAGAAACAACATCCATAACCAGCTGACGCCGGAAGTGATCCCGATGATCGATCACTACCTGAAAGATGTTCACCCGGACTACCAACGTGACTTTGGATCCAGCAAAAAGGCTTTCATATTGACTGTGAGGAGCCTGCTGGTCTCCTATTTCAAAGTCTCTTTCACCAAGATCAAGAAGCAGGTTCAGGCGCTTCCCGATCAAAAAGAGCTGCTGAATACTGTCAACAGGCTGATCAAGAATCCAGACTCGCCTAAAGACCTGCTGAAATTCTCCAATGAAATTGCCGCTTTAAGAGAGCATACTGCAACACTTAAGATCAAACCCCGCCAGAAATACCGCATCCTCACCACTATCAAGATGGGCACTCATGCGCTCGGCGTATGGCCTAAAAAGAAGAATGCAGGCAAACACAAAGAGATGATCCCTGCGATGCTCAACTCACTCTATGCCGAGGGACTGTTAACCCTGGCACAAAAGAGTGATGCCATTCAGTCAGCCGCAGCAGCCAAAGATTTTGATACTGCGCTGATGGCATTGGAAGAGAAGGACGTGCTGGGAGCCGTGCTGACCAATATTGGCAAGTCATTCGATGGTGTGTTGGATTTGTGGATTGAAGTGCAGCCGGACAAGGAGTCCCGCCAGAAAATGGAATACTTCAGCGACAATACCATCAAGTCGTCTGACGGCGCCTCTGCGCTGTTTTTCCTGATGGACAAGTATCTTGCTGCTGCAGAGAGTTCTTCTCCAACGAAAGCTGCGTCATCTTCAGGCGGCTCGCAGGGAGTGATGGATAAAGTCAGGGTGCTGAACGCCGGCTCCACCTGCGGAAAGCTGGCCTATTTGACCGACGAGGATATGCAGCAGAAAAATGATGAAAACCTCTCCAGAAACCAGATCCCGGTTTTCGAGATTATGCCCATCGACCTGACAACTGTCGCCGGCACCATCACCCTGGTCAAACAGCCGAGACTGGGACACATTCAGATCAAGTCAAAAAACCGCGGCACGCCAAACCTCGACCTCAGTCCCCTGGGTGACGGCAACTGGGACAACGCATTTCTCAAGGATTTCAAGAATCATGACTGCGTCTACATGGAACTCGGCAAAAAACCGGCCACGGTTGTATTCGAGCATATCGATCCTGAAAAAATGAATTCTGTGAAGTTGAGCGAAGAGATCATGCAGATTTGCCGCCAGAACTGTCTTGGCGGATCGGGCGGCGGCACAAGATCGTCTCAACAGACGGCAATAATCGAGCTGGTCGCAAATCTCGACACCAAAAAGGTGATTCCGACCCGGGAGATGAGCTGGAAAAACTACCAGGAGGTTGGCTCCAAATCTGCAAACTATGCAGAACTGGCGCACCTGCTGAATACGGATGATCGTACGGTTGTGCGCTACGGCATGGGCATCCCCTTCTACTTCTACAAGGAGTTCATCGACAGCAACCCGAAGATCAAGAGCAAGATCAGCAGCCTGCTGAAAGATCCGAAAATGACGGAGATGGAGGCCGGCAGGTATCGCAAGGAGCAGCTTGAAGCGCTGCGGGAGATGTTTTTTGCCGAAGATACCCAGTGGAACGAGGAGTTCCTGGCATCACTGATCGATGCATTTGACACCTTTGTCGACCCGACCGGCAGGAAGCGCGCCATGAAACTGCGCAGTTCGACCAACTCGGAGGACCTCCCGCAGTTCAACGGTGCCGGCCTCTATACGTCGAAGGCCTACAAGCCCTACAACAAGAAAGGAGAAGAGCGCGACCGCAAGGGCAAGATCAAGAAGCTGAAAAAGACACTGGCGACCGTGTGGGCATCCGTGTGGACACAGCGCGCCTTTGATGAGAGAGCCTACTTCGGCATTCATCACGAGGATGTCTACATGGGAATTCAGGTCAACCCGAACTTCCCCAACGAGGAGCTCGACGGCGTTATTGTCACCAAGGATATCTATGATGCCGACATGGGTCCCGCAATATCGATCGAAGCGCAGCGCGGCAATAAATACAGCGTCGCCAATCCACTGGAGGGCGCACTGGCCGAACAGATCCTGGTCACCTACAATGGGGACAAGCCGCTGGACAGAGAAGCTTACAAAATCCACATTATCCGCAAGTCCAATGTCGCAGAGGATGGCCAGTCGGTGCTCTCCGACGCTGCTATCGAGGCAAAGCCTCTGCCCAACGTGATGACCGATGATGAGCTGAACGACCTCGCCTACTTCTGTCTCAAGGCGCAGACGCATTTCAAGAAGATCTTCAAGGGTGATGAAAATTTCGCCATGGACCTGGAGTTCAAGGTCGACAAGCAGGATACCGGCAAACGCGCCGTCTACCTGAAGCAGGCCCGCCCGCTGATCGAGCCGCCGGCGAAATAGGTCAAGAAAAGACTGGAACCACGGAACACACTGAAAACACGGAAATGGGAACCAGGCATTCCGTGTGTTCCGTGGTTATAACATTGGCATCATTGCACATAACTTGCCTGAAACAGGCTGATATGGTCAAATATGTAACTTCTCAATAGCTCCGTGCATGGCAACAATTCAATTCATAGGATGTGCTGAGTGAAACGAAGCGCATCGATTTGGCGCAGATATTGATGCGCCTCGTGCCTCG
>JADWMH010000215.1 GCA_015767355.1 Gammaproteobacteria bacterium | reverse complement strand
ATTCATATCGGGTTCCTTACAAACCGGGATTGCAGTTCCCCGCTTCAAACTTGAGAGCATCATCTCATAACCCGGGGTGATGATCCCTCCCTGGTGCATTCCACTGGCATCCATCACATCGATGGTCACCGCACTACCGCAATCGACAACACACACCGGCAGCCAACTCATTGCCCGCGCTCCGATCAAAGCCAGCCACCTGTCGACTCCCAGTTCTTCAGGTTTCTGATAGGCATTGGTGACGCCATGCGCCAGCTGCTGTGATTTAAGAAGAATGGGTGTGGTATTCCAGTGAGTCTCAAACCACCGCGACAGCATCTGTTGCAACTCACTCCCTGCCACATTGGCGATATAGACAGGCGCAGGGGAGATGTCCCGCCACTCAGCTTCAATTTTTAGCGAAATTTCAGCCATTGTTGAGCAGCTTTTCGGAGCCGAGATGTTTCCACCGGAATAGAACGCCCAGCTCAGGCGGCTATTGCCGAGATCGATAAGTAACACCGTATCACTCATTCTCCCCCTCCTCGCAGACTGACCTCACCGGATTGAAAACGGCATAGTTTGCCGTTTACTTCGAGCAGCAGTGAGCCGTCGTCAGCGATCCCCTTGTGGATACCGCGGATTTTCCTGCGGGGATGAAACAGAGTCACCTCCTCTCCATGGTAAAGATCATACTGGCGCCAGCCGGGTATAAAAGAAGCCAGTTGATGGTGCTGAAATAACTGCATTGCATCCAGCAGTTCCCCCAGCAATCGTGCTGCAATTTGGTTGCGCGAAATAGTCTTGCCACGCTGCTGCTGCAGATCTGTCCATGGCTGATCAATTTGCTGCGAAGCATGTGCAGGCAAATCAAGATTGACGCCTATGCCTATCACGGCATCGACCGGGCCATCAGCAGCTCCCTGCACATCGACCAGGATGCCGGCAATTTTTTTGCCGTCAACCATCACGTCATTGGGCCATTTCAGGGCAACTTTCGCGGTCTGCTCAGACAGCACCCTGGCGAGAACTGTCCCCACGGCAATGCTGACTCCTCCAATCTCCGTCATGGAGCGTTCGAAACGCCAGTAGAGCGAGAGATAGAGGTTGCACCCAAACGGTGAAACCCAGCTTCTTCCACGGCGTCCGCGACCTGCGGATTGATACTCGCTCAGACAAACGCTGCCTGAATCAACCCCCTGCAGCATCTGTTTTTTGAGATGGCTGTTTGTCGAGTCAACACTGACATGAATCTGCAGTTGGCTCAACATTTTGTGTTGCTGCATGGTGAGTGCTTCAGTGATCTGATCAGCTTCGAGCAACTCAAGAGAGTCTGCAAGCCGATATCCCCTGCCGCGAACAGCATGAATGTCCAGATGATAAGCGCTGCGCAGTGATTCAATCTGTTTCCAGATAGCCGTACGACTAACGCCCAGCAGCTGCGCCAACTCTTCGCCTGAGTGGAAACTGCCGTCAGAGAGCTGCTCAAGCAACTGGCGCTGATGTGACTCACTCATCTGCTTCAAGCCATTTCAGACGCCTTTGCTGCCGTGGCAAACTCTTTGACTCATGCATGATCCACAGGTCACAGGTGTCAGGCTCAGCCAACTGCGGCATAAAACTGAACTCCATGATCTCATCCCGGCGAAAAGCATAAATTGTTGCCGCCTCACCCGGAGGCAACAGCGCAATGCGTTGTTGAATATTCTTATGCGTCACCTTCAGACCATCAACCGCAATGATGACATCACCCGCAATCAGACCGGATTGCTGAGCAGCCCCTCCAGAGATAACAGAGAGCAGTTTCACTCCAGCCTGTTGGTGAGAAGTTCTTCCCCCGAGAATCGGTACAGCCTGGCTCGTAGCAGGCTCGCAATCATAGACCTTGCCGGTATCATCGAGCTTTTTTGCAGGACGCAGCTGATAGCCGATGCCAATCTGCTCAAACCAGCTCTCCAGCGGGAGTTCTTCAACACCGTAGACATAGTTGTTAAAGAAGTCTGTGAGCGGTTCACCCAGCATCTCCTCGGCAAGGTGCTGGATATCATCCTCATCGACTCCCACGCCGGTTTTTCCATGACGCTCCCATAGCAGGCGCATCAAGTCATCGAGTGAGACACGACCTTCACTGCGTTGACGCAGCGTTATGTCCAACCCGAAAGCGATTAATGCCCCTTTGGCATAATAACTGACAATGGCGTTGGATGAGTTCTCATCCTGCTTGTAGAATTTTGTCCATGCATCAAAACTTGAGTCTGCAACTGATTGTCTGTGCCGTCCTCTGCTGCGCATCACGCGCGTGATGGTATGTGTGACCAGCTCCAGCCATGATTTAAGTGGAATAATGCCGCTGCGCAGCAGCGCCAGGTCATCGTAATAAGAGGTGATCCCTTCAAAAGCCCACAGCTGTGAGGTGTATGCCTCCTGATCAAGCAGAGACTCTTTAAGCTTTAGCGGCTGAATGCGCTTCACATTCCACAGATGAAAATATTCATGGCTGCAGAGTCCAAGAAATTGCCTGTAGCCATCAGATGGCTCCTTCTCTTCATCAACAGGCAGGTCATCACGTTTGCAGATCAGGCTAGTGGAATCACGGTGTTCAAGACCGCCGTAGTCATCACCGACCGCTGTGACAAGAAACAGATATTGCTGCAGCGGAAGCTCACGGAAGAGATACGCATGTGCTCCGCAAATTTTGACCAGGTCATCACACAGACGCTTGAAGTCACAATGATGCCTGCCGTAGATAGCGATGCGATGGTGTATGCCATTGACACTAAAATCAGCTGTTGAGAGATCCGAGATCTCGACAGGATAGTCGATCAGGCGCTCATAGTCCTGTGCCTCATATTCTCCAAAACAGTGATCATCTACAGATACTATCGGCATTGTGGTCGCGACCTGCCAATTGGCATATCTCTCTGCATCCGGTTGCAAAATTGTTACTTGATGAGGAAGATGCTGAAAACCATCAATGGACAGATAGAGCGCTGCGCCGTTGAAGAACGCGTGCGTGTTATCAACATGTGCACCGCGAACAGAGAGATCATTGGCATAGACAACGTAATCGATGCTGATCAGCTCTTCATCGGCAGTGATACGCCAACTGTGCTTGTCAATTTTTTGTATCTGAAGGTGACGACCAGCGGAATCGGTCGCACCCATCTCAACGATATGCCGGGAAAAATCCCTGATCATGTAACTGCCGGGTATCCACGCCGGCAATCGCAGAGTCAGGCCGTCTGTAGCGGATTTGATAGAGAGTCGAACATGTATCTCCCGCTTAGTTGGATCAGGAATTGAGACGATGTATTTAAGGGACATGATACCTGGATGCGCGGTAGATGAATAAGCAACTCGACAACTTCTTGCAGAAAAGCAGGATTGGGATTTGCTTTTCAGGGCTGTAGAAAACAGGGACATTCTATCAAAGCTTACGACATACATGGATGTATTAGTGTCGCCAGAGGCAGGATGCCGGAAGCGACCAGGGATGTATTCACGCGTCCCTGAAAGGCTGATCCCGATCCTGCGCAGACTCAATCAATGCATGGAGTTATTGTAATGTCACATGATATTACAATATTCAAGAAGCAAAAAAAATCCCTGAACGCAATACGTACAGGGATTTTCAAATTAAAGCCTGGCAGTGTCCTACTCTCACATGGGGAGACCCCACACTA
>JADWMH010000214.1 GCA_015767355.1 Gammaproteobacteria bacterium | reverse complement strand
TTTTTCCACTGCTGATCAGCATCATACTCGTCGGATGCCTGCAGCAAACAGATCCCTCAGCACTTGGCGCCTTGCAACGAGACCGCGTCGTACTCACAGCGACAGCGGACGAGATAATCCTCGAACAACCGATCCGTGAAGGAAGTCCTGTCCACGTAGGAGACCTCCTGGTCAGGTTAGATGACAGCCTTCAACAGGCAGTCGTCGACCAGGCAGAGGCGGAAACGGCACGCGCTGCAGCTTATCTGGAACAATTGAGGAACGGCCCCAGAAGAGAGGAGATTGCCGCAGCCGGAGCACGTGTGACAAGTGGAGAAGCCCTATTGAAAAATGCAGAACTGACCCTCGAACGCACGCGTACTCTGCAATCAACCAAAGCATTGGGGCAAGCGGATTTAGATCAGGCTGTTGCCCGTCATGCAACAGAACATGCTTCTCTTCTTGTCGCACGCGATGAGCTGCGTCTCCTCGTCAACGGCACACGTCCAGAGGAGTTGAAACAGGCTGAAGCCGAACTCAAGGCTGCTCAGGCGCATTTGCATCAGCAGCGGACACTATTGAAGGAGTACCACGTAACAGCTACCCGTGAAGGCTGGTTGGATAGCCTCCCCTGGAATGTGGGAGAACGCGTCTCCAAAGGCTTACCGGTCGCTATTACCCTGGCCTCAAATACACCATATGCCAGGGTCTACATCCCTGAACCCTATCGCGCACAAATCAAGGTCGGTGATACCTTGACTGTCCGGGTCGACGGGGTGAAAGAGCATTGGCCGGGCACTGTACGCTGGATTGCCACTGAAGCCTCTTTCACACCCTACTATGCGCTGAATGCAGAAGAGCGCACCCGTCTGATGTATCTTGCTGAAGTGCAGTTGCCAGAAACTGCAGATGACCTGCCCAGCGGTCTGCCGGCCCAGGTGGAGCTTCCCTGATGGATTACGTGATTGAAGCCCGTCAGCTCAGCCGATTATTTGGCAAACTCAGAGCGGTTGACAAAGTGGATCTGCAGGTAAGACGTGGTGAAATCTATGGTTTCCTCGGTCCCAACGGTTGCGGTAAATCTACAACCATCCGTATGCTGACAGGTCTTCTGACTCCGAACGAAGGCTCAGTCCGGGTGCTGGGGCTGGAACTGCCCAGGCAGGCTGAAGCGCTGCGTACCCGCATCGGTTATATGACGCAGAGATTTTCATTGTTTGGTGATTTGACGGTTATCGAAAATCTGAAATTTATCGCCCAAATCTATGGGATCGTCGGCAAGGCTGAAAAGCATCGGGTCGGCGAGCAGATCGAGACCTATGGCCTGTCCCGACACAGCATGCAGATGGCAGGAACCATGAGCGGAGGTCAAAAGCAGCGTTTAGCACTTGCAGCGGCCACGATCCATCAGCCTGAACTACTGTTCCTCGATGAACCCACATCGGCCGTCGATCCGGAAAACCGGCGTGAATTTTGGGAAAAGCTATTCGATCTCTGCGACCAGGGCGCCAGCATTCTTGTCTCTACTCACTACATGGACGAAGCCGAACGCTGCCACCAGCTGGCGATTCTGGAAGCGGGACAGAAGCGTGTTGACGGCTCCCCTGAAGAGCTGATGCAGAGCATGGGTGCAAATGTGCTGGAGGTATCCGGCCCTGATCTGCGTCGGCTGAAACGGCAACTGACAGCCCATGAGGATATACTTTCTGCCGCTCAGCTCGGGACACGACTGCGCGTGCTGATCAGCGACCGAATCGAGCTGCCAGCTGCCTGGCTTGCACAACGCCTGCCCAACGCCAATCGGGAAGGATTGCAACAGGTGCGGCCATCTCTTGAAGATGTCTTTGTCAGCTGTACCGGAGTAGATCGACGATGAACAGCCTGTTCCGTATTCGCGCCATTACTCTCAAGGAGCTTCACCAGCTCAAGAGGGACCGGCTTACGTTTGGCATGGTGGTGATGATCCCGTTGATTCAGTTACTGTTGTTCGGATTTGCCATTAATACCAATGTTCGCCACCTGCCTGTCGGTTTGCTCGACTTTAGCAACAGCGCCTTCAGTCAAAATCTAGTGCAGTCAATCACTGCAACTCAGGTGGTGGATTTCAGGAAGAGGTACGACTCTGTAGAGGAAGCAGAGAGAGCCATTACACGTGGCGAGGTCAAGGCAGTACTGGTGCTGCCTCACGATATGGCCAAACGGCTGAGTCGTCACCCGTTGATTACGAGCCAGGTCGCAATGCCCGCCGACGATAAATTTCACAGACCGATCGGCCAGTGGATAGTCGACGGTTCCGATACCATAGTTGCCTCTGCGCTCAACAGGTTGCGCAATATGCCACTGGAAGATGGTCGAGGCATCCTTTCCCGGGCAACCATGAACACCTTTGAGATTGTCTTCTACTTCAATCCTGAACAGCGCTCTGTGGTCAATATTGTTCCCGGCCTGGTGGCGGTAATCCTCACGATGACGATGATCATGTTTACCTCCGCAGCAATCGTGCGGGAGAAGGAGCGTGGCAACATGGAGTTTCTGATCACCACCCCGATGAGACCCATCGAGCTGATGATCGGCAAGATCATCCCTTACATCATCATTGGGCTCATTCAGCTGACCATCGTTCTCGGCCTGGGAAAATTTGTGTTTAACGTCCCCATTCGGGGCGACATCAGCCAAATTTTTCTGGCATCACTGCTGTTTATCTGCGCCAGCCTGACGCTGGGCCTGATCATCTCAACCATGGCAACAAGTCAGTTACAATCGATGCAGATGACCGTATTTATCCTGCTGCCTTCCATACTTTTGTCAGGTTTTATGTTTCCTTATGAGGGAATGCCCGAACTGGCGCAATGGATAGCCGAGATTCTACCTGCGACCCACTTCGTCCGCATGATACGCGCTATCACCCTCCGCGAGGCTCACTTGTTTGACGTTGGAAAAGATGCCATATGGCTGGTTGGTTTCACAATGATCGGTCTGCTGATAGCATCGCGGCGTTTCAAGAAAAGATTGGATTGAGGATGGCACAGCGATCCGGGCTTGAGCGATCAACCATTTTCAGCTTCGGAATCGGCTTTGAGGTGAAGCGACTTGCGATCAAGCTTTCCTGTGGCTGTCCTGGGTAACCGTTCCATCACTCTCCAGCGATCGGGGACTTTATAGGCCGCTATACGGCTTGCTACCCAGGTTGTTAGTCCGGCTATATCCGGATGCCGGGCATCGGGCTCCCACTCGGTGTAGGCCTCCAGGATCGCACCATAATGTGCATTGGAAATGCCTACGACACAGCTCTCCTTGACATCGGGATGCGAGTCGATGATATCTTCGACTTCATGGGGACCGACGTTTGATCCGCCGTGAATAATGATCTCGCGCTTACGCTCAAGAAAGATATAGAATCCGTCCTCATCCCGGGAGGCGATATCACCCCCATAGAGCCAGCCCTCACACTCGGTCATGCCAAAAGCCTGAAGCAAGTCATGTCCCATTCGCTTTTTGAAGCGCTGATACAAGTCATGCGAGCATTCATCTCCAGCAACGAAACATGCCTTCAGTGAACTAAGGTCTGTTGTTTCTGATAGTGGGCTCTCCAGTATCTCCAGCAGCATAGTCGGTAACATAAGGGTCATGTTGACGTGATAGTGATCTATCCGTCTTTCATCATACCGATTTAGCATTTCGAGGATTAAATAATCACCTCAGGAC
>JADWMH010000213.1 GCA_015767355.1 Gammaproteobacteria bacterium | reverse complement strand
AAGCCAGATTCGCGGATACCCCCGTAATCTACGTGCAGGGAAACCACGAGTTCTACCACCATGATATTGCTCTGACTGATGAGTTGAAGGCAGCAGCTTCCGATCACATTCACGTACTGAACGACGACCAGATCGTCATCGACGGTGTACGCTTCCTGGGCAGCATCCTGTGGACTGACTTCGCCCTGTTCGGCGAGGCGGACAAGTTCTATGCCATGCATGAGGCGCGGCTGCGAATGACGGATTTCTCTATCATCCAGAATCATGGAGTGCGTTTCACCCCCGAGGACGCCATTCAGTTGCACAAGACCAGCCGGGAATGGCTGGCGGCAATGCTGGCTGAACCCTTCGACGGCAAGACGGTGGTCGTCACCCACCATGCCCCTTCATCCCGGTCGGTGCATCCAAGGTATGCACGCGACCTGCTGACCCCGGCCTTCGCCAGCAACCTGGAGAATCTCATGCATGGGGATCGGGTTCCATTGTGGATTCACGGTCATATGCATGAGTCGTTCGATTACGAGATCTATGGCACACGGGTGCTCTGCAATCCCCGTGGCTATGCCCCGGGAGCACTGAACCCTGATTTCAAAGCGGATCTCGTTGTAGAAATCGCACCTTGAATGAATTCTTTCCTGTCACACCGCATGCTGGATTGATTATTGCTAATGACGCCAAGGCAGTTCAGACACATGCCCGGCTTGTCGGTTTGATCAGTGATTCTGCGGGGATATTCAACTCCTGATGCAGTCGTCTGATCATGCTCAGCGTCAGTGAGCGTTTGCGATTGAGAATTTCATACACGCGATTGCTCTTGCCAATCATCGGTTCAAGATCTTTAATTGTCAGCCCTTTTTGCTCCATTTCAAACTTGATAGCCTCAACCGGATCCGGCAGGTCGAGTGGATAGTGCTTGCTTTCATAGGCTTCTACCAACGTAACCAGTACATCCAGCTTTTCGCCATCGGGGGTATCGGGTTGCGCCATCATAAGGGATTCAATCTCTTTCAATGCCGCGCGGTAATCTGCATCAGTTTTGATCGGTTTGATATTCATGATTGGCTGCCTCCACAGTTAAATTGTTTGCACATCAATTTTGTCATATTGGGCATGGGTGCCGATAAACCGGATATACACCACCCGATAGGCATAGTTGATCCATACCACCAGCCGGTATTTGTTGCCGGCAATATTGAAAACCACCCTGCCATCCTTAAGGATGCTGGCGTTCCTAAAGTCTTGTTTGACCTCAGCTGGAGAAGCCCAGTCAGCTTTCAGAGTATGCCTATACCAAGCAAGAACAGGCTCGGTAGCATCTTTGCGGGATGGGTTGCCTACCCAGAATGCCTTCAGTGTCGACAGAGAGATGATTCTCATAACATAAATGATAGTCCCATTACGGGACTATGGCAACTAATCTTTCTGCTGCGACTGGAATCACGGCATAAATCACTGTTGAAAAACACCTCAACCAACCCGCCACCCACAGAAAAGGGATGAGCCATCTTTGAACAATCAACTGCTTATCGGGTAGGCGCGGCCCATTTTATTGGTGTAAGGTTGCACCATGAAAGGAAATCCGCCTCGCAACCAATGTTTCTGTCAATTCACGATAACAAAAATTGACACCGCAGGGACTATCGAGATCCGGCACTGAAGAGGAGCGGACGAATTCGAGTCCGTCAATCTCCATACGATGCATCGATAAACCCTCCTCTAGCTTGGATCGATTCGGACCATAGCCCAAAAAATCAAGCAGATCCCTGACTCGTACGCCCCATCATTGCTGCACCTCAAAATTTATTAAACATCGATAATATCCGCCATTGAATCATTGATACTCTGCTCTTCGATAGCAAGCAGCAGGGATTCGCTGCTCTCGAGAAGTTGGAACGGGATTCCTTTGTCTCGCAGGAATTCACAGAATTGATCCAGAGGTTGCTGGTGAAAAAAGACATATTCGAGCATGTTGCATCCATGAGAGAAATTTAGATAGAAGCACTACCACTTGCGTAATTATCGTACCACGCAATGCATCCACGCCTGACATCATCCAGAACATACCCGATCAGCGCCTATCTACGGGGCTTAATGAGCATCGCATCGCCATAGCTGAAGAAGCGGTATTGCTGCTTCACAGCATGCTGATAGGCGTGCATGATCTCCTCATAGCCTGCAAATGCACTCACCAGCATCAGCAACGTGGATTCCGAGAGATGAAAATTGGTCAGCAGCATGTCAACCACATGAAACTGAAAACCCGGTGTGATGAACAATTGTGTATCGCCTGTATACGGCTCACACTTACCGCCGGCAGAAGCCGTCTCCAGCGCACGCACACTGGTGGTGCCGACAGCAACCACTCTACCGCCGCGTGCTTTCGCTGCCTCGACCTGATCACACACCTGCGGGGAGACTTCCAGCCACTCCTTGTGCATCACATGCCGGCTCAAGTCGTCAACCCGCACCGGTTGAAAAGTCCCTGCGCCCACGTGCAGTGTCACCCAGGCGAATTCAACCCCCACCTCCTGCAGCTGATTCATGATTTGCGGCGTAAAATGCAATCCGGCTGTCGGTGCGGCGACGGCCCCCTCATGCTCGGCATAAACAGTCTGATAGCGCTCCCTGTCAGCGTCGGCATCTTCACGTGAAATATAGGGCGGCAGAGGCATATGCCCTCGGTCCTTCATCAATTCTGTAAAGGAGAGATGTGGAGACCAAAGTGTGAACAACGCACCTGCCCTTCCCGTGACACGCACATCAGCATCTCCGATATTGAGAAGCGCGCCTGCCTTTGGTGACTTGCTGGCTTTTAGATGGGCGAGCGCATTGTGATCGTCAATAATACGCTCGATCAGCACTTCAATTTTGCCGCCCGTCTGCTTGCGGCCATAGAGGCGCGCTTTCATCACCCGGGTATTATTGAAAACCAGCAGGTCACCCGGCTGCAGAAGATCTGGAAGATCAGAAAAGTGAGAATCCAGTAGATGCCCCGACCCGCCATCAACACACAGCAGACGACTCTCCCCCCGGACCTCAGGTGGAAACTGGGCAATCAACTCATCGGGGATGTCTACACGAAAATCAGAAAGTTTCATCGAGTAAATATTAGCATTTTTCACAATGACACGACTGCAGTGTTGCCATCTGCACCATGCGCAATGCTATACTACACCTCACTCCTATGCCGGGGTGGTGAAATTGGTAAACACAGTGGATTCAAAATCCACCGACTTCACGGTCTTGACGGTTCGAGTCCGTCCCTCGGTACCATGTAACACACTGATTTAAAGGAATAAATCAGATCCGCAAGGCTAACAACGAGACACGCTGAAAACGACGATGGGTACATAATAGGTACACATCGAAAAATAACATGTTTTCGGAGTTCTTAAAATGGCAACAATTACCAAAACTAAAGCCGGTACATTCAAGGCTATCATCCGCAAAAATCAGAGAGTCATCAAGACCAAAACCTTCAAGCTGAAAAAGAATGCGAGGCAATGGGCAAAGAAGATCGAGGGCGATTCCGACTTGATTGCACTCTATGGAAGCGACGGCGCCATGATGACGTTCAGCTCACTGGCTGATGAATATGAGAAGTGGTGGTCCGCCAGGCACAACACCAAAGGATTGAATTCCAGGTTAGGCTTCTGGCGTGACCTTTATCGCGACACTCGCATCATTGAGGTTGAGGCC
>JADWMH010000058.1 GCA_015767355.1 Gammaproteobacteria bacterium | reverse complement strand
GTAGCGAGGAGGAGATTCAGGCGGCGCAGAGTGCTGCTGGCGATAACGAAGATACGCAGTCGGAGGATGCCTCCGCAGCTGCGGCAACAGCCGGCTATCCGGATGACTATGTAGCGCCGACAGATGCCGAGATGGAGGCGGAACTCGATCGCATCGAAGCAGAAGAGGAACTTGAAGAGGCTGCAGAAAAATCCAGTGAAACGATTGTTGAGGATGACGATGATGACGACAGCTATATGGATGAGGAGTTTGATGATGACGATGAGGATGAGGATGCAGTCGCAATCATTGAAGATGTCGTCGACTCCAAACTGCAGCGCGTCATGACCCTGCGTGATGAAGAGAAGCACGATGAGGCGCGCAAGCTGCTCTACGAAGTGCTGGCAGAGGGTAACGAGGAGCAGGTCGGCGTCGCGAGGAATATCCTCGAACAGCTGGATAGTTGAGAAACTAATAGATTTTTAACCACGAAAGGCACGAAAAGCACGAAACTCGGGAATCTTTCAACAATATCAGTAGCACTTTACAGATTCACATGTCATCCCGAAGGAAGTGAAGTATGAACGACGAGGGACCCTGAGGCATAACGCGCCAAGATCCCTCCTGCGTCGAGATGACAAACTGTAAATTGGAAAATGAAGGACGCCAAAACCTGTGTGTTTATTTTCGTGTTTTTCGTGACCTTCATGGTAAAAATAATCCTGTAGGAGATCCTACAGCTGCATGGCTGCCGGATCTTCCAAAGACTCCTTGATGCTGATCAGAAACTGCACCGCTTCACGTCCGTCAATGATGCGGTGATCCCAACCAACACACAACCACACTTCAAAGCCACAAACCTCCCTCAGAAAGGAGGATCCTCAAAGACGCCATTATCAGCCGCCGCTTTACTTAACGATGGAGATGCAGGAATCCGGCAGGGAGAAAGTCGACTATGAAGCGCCACCTGCAGATCGTACGCCCGATGAAATGGCAAAATTCCTGCGCTGGTTTGAACAGCCGGGAGAGATAGATCCACTGCTCATCGCAGGGTTGGCGTATCTGTGGTTTGTCACCATCCATCCGTTTGACGATGGCAATGGTCGTATTGCCCGTGCAATTGCCTGCTCCGCGCAATCGAAGGAGCACAGGAGACATTAAGTGTCGTTCTAGACAAGGCGCGCTTCTGGGAACGCTTTGCCAAAGAGCCCTTGAATGCACGACAGATCAAGGTTCTCAACAGGCTACTGGATGGTTTCGAAGGCAAGCTAACCACATCAAAATGGGCAAAAATCGCAAAATGCTCACAAGATACCGCCTACCGCGACATACTCATCTTGATCGATCTGGACGCGCTACATAAAGATCCCGGAGGCGGGCGCAGTACGAGTTATTCGTTAAACACCAAGTGATGTCTCTTCGATGGGATCGTAGGCGCAGTCCCTGGCTGAGCCTTTAAAAAGCTGAATTTTTGATAGCATGCCATGCCCATATTTCCCACCAGAATGACCTTGTTGACGTGAGTAAACAGACTCAAACTTTGCCAGAGGCGGAGGTGTTATCGAAGACAGCTGTCAAAGCCGCTGCGATACGAGTGGGGCAAGCAGGAGTAGTTGCAGTTGTAAGATTATAAATTACATCCTTGTAATTTGCCCTTCGGGTCGCGCGAGGCGCGTTCAATTTTGCTCCGGGCAAAATTAGTGCTGCGCACGCAATGTCGGGATAAGAATTAACCAGAGCTATCACATATTGTGTAATGAATTATCCTGTACAAGTTGGTTTTGTAACAAATTTACAGGTGCTGTCACTGCTTTACTTGTTGATACGGTCTCCTGTTGGCTTGGTTATGTAATCATTTCTCTTGACTTGTGACAAAATATAACGAAAATTCTTGCATTGTATGCGTTTTTCCGTAGGAAGCTATGCTTGGAAATAATCAGGATAAACCGACTGACAGACTAGCAGGGTATACAGCACTTATCGAGCAGTATGATCTCGATGTTATCCCGAATTGGCACAGGTCATTGGTATTGACAAGCGGAACTCACCGCATCAACACGAGCAGGGGCATCGTCGAAGAGGCATACCCGCCCAAGTACTGGCCAGGGGAGACGCTGGGTGATCATCTTGAATTTGCACTCAAGTATGATGGTACGAATCTCGCAATACTCGCCAGCCTGTTTCAGGTAGTTGCAGAAGAAGATATTCTCTCATATCTCCACTCCAAACCAACCGGCAAATATGCTCGGCGGTTGTGGTTCCTGTTCGAGTTCCTGACAGGCAAAATACTTCCGTTGAATGATCTGAAGCAAGGTAACTATATTAACCTGCTCGAGACAGATGACTACTACACGGTCACCCCAAGCCGCCAAGTCCGGCGTCAGCGGATCAACGACAATTTGCCAGGTGATCAACGATTCTGCCCGATGGTTCGCCGCACCAAGACTCTTGGCGACTTCGAATTAGCCGACCTTCCTGAGCGCTGCCGGCAAGTCGTGTCTGCCTATTCCCCGGAATTACTGAAGCGGGCGCTCGGCTATCTTTATACCAGGGAGACGAAATCATCCTTTGAGATTGAACACATCAAACCCACATCAACCCGAACCGAACGCTTTGTGGCGCTGCTTCAACTGGCTGAACAAGATGATTTCTGCGAAAAAACGCAGTTGATTGATCTCCAGAACCGAATTGTCGATCCACGGTTTCGTGATTCTGACTACCGGGTGAAGCAGAATTATGTCGGGGAAACAATCGCCTGGCAGAAAGAAAAAATACATTTCGCATGTCCGAAACCTGGTGACCTTTTCGATCTTATGGAAGGCCTGATAGCTGCCCACAAGCGCATGGATGCAAGCAATGTCTCCGCTGTGATTCACGCCGCCGCCATCGCCTACGGATTTGTCTTTCTGCATCCGTTCGAAGACGCTAATGGTCGAATACACCGCTTCCTGATCCACAACATTCTTGCTCGACGAGGCTTTACGCCTGAAAGCGTGATGTTTCCCATATCGGCATCGATGCTGAAGAACCCCGCCGACTATAATGACTCTCTTGAAATGTTCTCCCGGCAACTTATGCCCCTGGTGGAATACTCGCTCGATGATGATGGCCGCATGAGCGTTCATAATGATACGGCCAGATGGTATCGTTATATCGATATGACGCCTCAGGTGGAGGCGCTGTTCCAATTTATAGCGCAGACCATCGATACGGAACTCGCCCACGAATTGGCATTTTTGTCCAACTACGATGAAACCAGGAGAGCCATTCAGGAGATCGTGGACATGCCCGACCGGAAAATCGATCTCTTCATTCGCTTTTGTCTGCAAAATAGTGCTCGGCTCTCTGCGCGAAAACGTGCAAGCTATTTTGATTTTCTGTCAGATAAAGAAATCACCCGCATGGAACTGGCCGTTCTGTCCGCCTACGGAAGTAACACGTTCGACGATAGATAGCGTAACAACCAACTTGGCCAAGCTCCTGGCATGCGGCGCAATGCGCGGAGCTTATTGACGCCCTTCTACAGTTCTGCGCGATGAAGAGAATCTTGATGAGTAAATAATAGTACTGAGTAACGCGAGTAATGAATACTCAGTCCTCGCTACTCACGTCTCAGTCCTTTTTATAATCCTAGCAGCATGGCTGCAGGGTCTTCCAGCGACTCCTTGATGTTGATCAGAAACTGCACGGCTTCACGTCCGTCGATGATGCGGTGATCATAAGAGAGCGCCAGGTACATCATCGGGCGGATGACGATCTCTCCGCCGATTACCACCGGACGCTGCTGGATGTTGTGCATCCCGAGGATGGCGGACTGCGGCGGATTGAGGATCGGCGTGGAGAGCATCGAGCCATAGACGCCGCCGTTTGAGATGGTGAAGGTTCCGCCGCTGAGATCCTCATAACTGATCGTGCCGTCCACGGCTTTTTGGCCATACTCCCTGATGCGTTTCTCGAGTTCAGCAAAAGAGCTTTGCTCCGCATCGCGCAGTACCGGCACCACCAGCCCGCGCGGCGAACCAACGGCGATGCCGATATCGAAGTAGCCGTGGTAGATGATGTCATTGCCATCTACCGAGGCATTGACCGCCGGGAACTTTTTCAGCGCTTCGACGCAAGCCTTGATAAAGAATGACATGAAGCCGAGGCGTACATCGTGCGCCTTTTCAAACTTCTCGTTGTACTTGCTGCGCAGCGCCATGATCTGCTGCAGGTCGACCTCATTGAAGGTGGTCAGGATGGCCGCATTTTGCTGTGCCTCGAGCAGACGTTCTGCAACTCTAGCGCGCAGGCGGGTCATGGGAACACGCTGCTCCAAACGCTCCCCTTGCGGCTGTGTATCAGCTTCATCACTTCTCAGCGCCCGCAACTCCTGTGCCATTTCATCCGGTTCCTGCTGATCCAGAAATTTCATGACATCCGCCTTGAGGATGCGCCCGTTCTTGCCGCTGCCGTGGATCTGCTGCGGGTCAAGATCAAGTTCCCTGACCAGGCGTCGCACAGCGGGTGTCAGAACCTGGTTGCCCGCGGCCGCTTGTTTCTCTGTTGCTGCCGGCTGCTGTGCAGATGTGGCAGTTTCTTTCACGGCAGATGCTGTTGCGGTTTCGTCGATGATTGCCAGCACCTGTCCGGTTTCAACGCTATCCCCCTGATGAAAATGAATCTCTGTCAGCACGCCATCGACAGGGGCCGGGACTTCCAGAACCACCTTGTCGGTCTCCAGGTCGACAAGATTTTCATCGCGGGAGACGCCATGGCCGACTTTTCTGTGCCAGTCGAGGATAGTGGCGTCAGCGACAGATTCAGGCAGGGCAGGGACTTTGACCTCAACAGTCATGATGGTACTCTCCGGTTCATTTTGGGGTTGATATTGCCGCACAGGGCATCGTCTACCAGGGTTTCCTGTTGCATCTCATACATCGGATGGTAGCCGGTCGCGGGTGCGGCGGATGCGCAGCGGCCGACGTAGTAGAGATGACGCTCATTCGCTACATGATTTACCAGCCGGTGTTTGATCTGATCCCATGCGCCCTGATTCTGCGGCTCTTCCTGACACCAGATCAGGGCTTTTGCATTCACAAAAGGGCGTGTTGCTGCAGCGAAACAGTCACGCGGGAACGGGTAGAGTTCTTCGATGCGAATGATCGCCGTGTCAGTGAGTTCCCTGCTACGGCGCGCTTCAAGAAGCTCGTAGTAGACCTTGCCGCAGCAGGCGATGACTCTCTTGACGCCGGCTGGATCAATGGGGTCGATTTCATCGATGACAGGCTGGAAACCCCCCTCGGAAAACTCATGGATGGGAGAGGTGGCCAGCGGGTGGCGCAGCAGGCTCTTGGGTGTCAGTGCAATCAGAGGGATTCTGGAAGGACGAATCACCTGCCGCCGCAGCAGATGAAAAATCTGTGCCGGTGTTGTGGGTACACATACCTGGATATTGTTTTCAGCACTCAGCTGCAGAAAGCGTTCCAGCCGCGCCGATGAGTGCTCGGCGCCCTGTCCCTCCTGTCCATGCGGCAGCAGCAGCGTGATATTGCAGGAGAGCCCCCACTTGGTGCCGCCCGATGTGATGAACTGATCGATGACAACCTGCGCCACATTGGCAAAATCACCAAATTGCGCCTCCCAGATCACCAGAGTTTCCGGGTCTGCGGCTGCGTAACCGTATTCAAAACCCAGTACTGCCTCTTCGGAGAGCAGCGAATCGATGATAGTGAAGTTTGCCCCGTCGGCAGCAATCTGCTTGAGGGGTACATAGGAGCTTCCGTCTCTCTGATTGTGAAGGATCGCGTGGCGATGAAAAAAAGTGCCGCGGCCGCTGTCCTGCCCGCATAAGCGCACATTGTGCCCTTCATGCAACAGCGAGGCATAGGCAAGGTTCTCGGCATAGCCCCAGTCGGCAAGCAGTTCACCTTCAGCCATGCGCCGGCGACTCTCCAGCAGGCGATTGATGCGTGAATGTGGAATAAAGTCCCGCGGTAGCTCAAGCTGGCGCATACCGAGTTCAGCCAGCAGTTGGCTGTCAACGGATGTCTCGGCAACATCGGTCCAGGAGAAGCCCTTATGTTCCCTCCAGTGGGCGGCATAGGGGTTGTCCGCGCCTTCAATTACCGGCCTGGAGACGATCTCACCCTGGTCGAGCGCATCGCGATAGTCGCTGACCATTTGATGCGCTTTGTTCGGTGTGATGACATCGGCGGCGATCAGGGACTCCGCATAAAGCGTGCGTGCAGTGGCATGGTTGCGAATTTTGTCATACATCATCGGCTGGGTGACGGCGGGTTCATCGGCTTCATTGTGGCCGAGGCGCCGATAGCAGACCAGGTCGATGATGACATCCTTGTGAAAGGTATTGCGGTAGTCCATGGCCAGGCGGGTGATGAAAATAACTGCTTCGGGGTCATCGCCATTGACATGAAAAACCGGCGCCTGCACCATCTTTCCTACATCGGTACAGTAAGCCGTCGAGCGCGAGTCAAGCGGGTTGCTGACGGTGAAGCCAATCTGGTTGTTGATGACGATATGCACCGTACCCCCGGTGCTGAATCCCCGCGCCTGTGACAGCTGCAGCGTCTCCATCACCACGCCCTGTCCGGAAAACGAGGCATCGCCGTGAAGTAATACCGGCAAAACCTTGTCACCCTGAAAATCCATGCGCCGCATCTGGCGTGCGCGCACCGAGCCCTCGATAACCGGAGAGATAATCTCCAGATGCGATGGATTGAATCCCAGTGCAACGTGAACAGCGTGGCCGGATGTTTCAATATCGGCCGAGAATCCCATGTGGTATTTCACGTCTCCGGCAATGATGATGCCGTGAGACTCCTTTTTACCTTCAAACTCATCGAAGAGATCGCAGGGAGATTTCCCAACGATGTTGGTGAGCACGTTCAGGCGTCCCCGGTGCGCCATACCGATGACGATCTCCTCCATACGAGCTTTGCCGGCCCGTTGAATCAGCTCATCCAGCAGAGGAATCAGTGACTCGCCTCCCTCCAGCGAGAAGCGTTTCTGTCCCACGTAACGCGAATGCAGATAACGCTCCAGCCCCTCGGCTGCAGTGAGCAATTTAAGCAGCCAGATGCGGTCATCAGCATCGAGCACCGGCCTGGCGCGATACCCCTCGATGCGTTTTTGCAGCCAGCGTTTCTCCTCGGTGGAGGTAATATGCATATATTCAAAGCCGGAGTGCTGCGTATAGACCTCTTTCAGGAAATCGATGATCTCGTTGAGAGGCAGGCGGCTCGGTGCATACAGAGAGCCTGTATGAAACACCTTGTGCATATCGCTGTGGAGCAGGTGATGGTACTCGGGAGTGAGTTCATCCAGAATCTCCAGCTCTCTTAATTTGAGTGGATCGAGGGAAGCATTCTGGTGGCCGCGCACCCGGTAGGCATTGATCAGACGTAAAACAGCGACCTGTTTCTCGGCGGCGTCCGGGGTCAACTTTTTGCAGGGAACAGCGCTGGCAGCGGCTTTGGCCTGTTCGGCAAACTGTTGCCGAATTGGTGAGTGTGGAGTGTCAGCTGTCGCCGATCCCCGGGACAGTGCGTCGAAATGCTTTCTCCAGCCGGGATCGATGCTGTCAGGATCGAGCAGGTACTCTTCGTAGAGTTGCTCTACATAAGCTGCGTTGGCGCCGGAAAAAGGTGAAGTCTGGCGTAGCTTCTCGAGCAGTGGCGAATTCATGGTGACTCTCCTCCCCATCATTATTATTGTATGGGCCAGCCTGTCAGGAACAACTCGTTCAATCAACCGCTTAGTCGAAGTCTAGCAGGTGCAGGAGAAAAGTGAAGAGGAGATCAATATATATTGGATTAGCATCTCAAATATCCCGTGTGCTGAATTATGAATAGGATGTGTCGAGGTACGAGGCGCATCAATATCTACGCGAAATCGATGCGCTTGGCCTACAGGGATGTAGGTCAGGGGCGTGAGCAGGACGCGGAAGCTTCGCTTCACTCAGCACACCCTATGAATTGCACCCTGCACGGAGTTATTGAGATATTTTGGATGAAAACGACTATTTCTATTTCGGAGCAGCCGGAGGCGTCGGTGTTACAGGTGTAATTCCGATCTCATCTCCGTCATCCAGGCGGGTAAAAGACTCGGCAAACTCTCTGTTTACCGTTACCTGAATGTGCTCTGCGGCCAGCAAATAACCGCGTTCGCGCTCACGACGCTGCAGATGTTCAATCAATTTCTCGACACTATCAACCTTGTCGGGAAGCGTCAGCTGTTCCGACTCCTTGCGCAGTTTGTTCACCAGATAGGCAAAGTAGAGAATAGTAATCTGGCGTTGCTGCTGTGTTGCATCTGATCCTCGATTACGCTCGATCCCGTGCGCTTCGAGCCGCTGCAGATAGTCCCGCCAGTTGGAATGCTGCTGTTTTCCCAGGTTGTAGAGCGTCTTCCACGAGTAGATGCCGGTATCGTGGCCATCATCGAATACAAATGAGAGCGCGTAGTTTCCCTGCGGCTCAATAGCCGTGATATTGACCTGCTCCTTGCCGCTGACCGGTTTGTCATCGGCTTTCACTTCGGCAGCGGGAGAGAATACCCGCAGGTATTCACACGGCAGGTCAAAATGGCTGTCGTCATCGAAGGTGAGCGAAAGCACACGGGATTTGCTGTGCAGTTGAATGTTTGTTGGCTGTGGTGTCTGCGCCATTATCATGATCCAGCAGAGTCAGGGCAGGATAGCCTAGCATCTCAAAAAAAACTTGCAAGTTCAGAGTGAACAGCGGAGACTGCATGCATGATGATTTCAATGAAGAAGTGGCTAAGCAGAAGTAATGTCTGTCGAGTGATTGGCGGAGGTCGTTGCTGTGTGCCGATTTAGTTGAACATTTCATCACTGAATAACCAAAGGCCGCAGCTCAAACTGCGGCTTTTTTATTGGCTATCGTTTTCCGCGACTGACATTGTTAGTAATCCGTAAGTGACCAACATCTTTACAAATGAATCAATTTTTCATCATGACTCTCGCCAAGACGCAAAAACCGCCAAGAAAAACCCTTTGCGTCTTTGCGCCTTTGCGAGAACCTAAGAAGGTTTTCATGTCTCGTCAGTATGAGATATGGTTTCACCAGGAGAAAAAGCATGCCTCTTCCAGCAGCCTTCATCGGGATTGTATTGATCTGGTCAACCACGCCGCTTGCCATCAAGTGGAGCAGTATGGGCACAGGGTTTTTGTTTGGCGTCACCTCGCGAATGGTGATAGGGATGCTGCTGTGCGTAGTGATTTTGATGGTGACAGGACGCCGTTTGCGTCACGACAGGGTGGCGTTGCAAACCTATGCGGCGGCGGGACTGGGAGTATGGGCGACGATGATGTGCGTCTACTGGGCCGCGCTCTACATTCCGTCGGGACTGATCTCGGTGGTTTTCGGCATTACGCCGGTTTTTACAGGACTCTTTGCCGTAACATTACTGGGTGAGAAAATTTTCACGCGGCCCAAAATTATCGGCATGATCATGGGCCTGGCAGGACTGCTGCTGATCTTCCGTTATAGCTTGAATGTTGGTGCGGCGGCGGGACTTGGTGTGATCGCGGTCTTCACCGGCGTGCTTGCACAGTCTTCCAGTGCGGTCATGATCAAGCGCTTGCGGGCGGGAGTCGGTGGAATTGAAACCACCACCGGCGCCCTGCTGGTGAGCACGCCGTTGTTTGTGCTCTGCTGGTGGCTGTTTGACGGCGCCTGGCCGCAACAGGTCGAGGCCTCTGCATTCTGGTCGATTCTCTATCTTGCTCTGTTTGGATCGGTGATTGGTTTCATCGGCTACTACTATCTGATCAGCCAGTGGCCTGCCAGTCGCGTGGCGCTGATTCCATTGATGACGCCGGTGATGGCGCTGTTGATAGGTTACCTCTTCAATGCGGAAAAAGTGGGCGTCACAGAGATAGCCGGAGCGACTTTGATTCTTGCCGGTCTATGGGCTTACGAGTTTGGTGGCCGCAGCAAGGGTATTCGCATTTGTGGATCGGGTTAACCCCCTCTATTTTTCCCCGCAAAAGGGAAAAAAGTCGTGGTCTGCAAAGGCCTTCTCACACTGTTTTGTAGTGTAGGTGTCCTCGGATGGAACCCACTTATTGAGCCGCTCTTCATTCTCCATGGAGAGAAGTTGACGAGCTGCATCACAGGCATCGCTCTCCTGGCACTGGTTGAGTTTACCGCAGCTCTTGATCACAATGTCACCGCAAACAGTGTGATAGGCGCCGGCAGGAGGTGTCGGACAGGGTGGAAACATCGATTCGTTGTTGATGGCCTCTTTACACTGGGATTCGATTTTGGTCCGGTCAGAAAGGGAAGCGGAGTTGTAGAAACCCTGTAATTGATGGGCCAGTTGACAGCTATCGCTGAGAGCGCAGTCTGTACGCAGGCCGCAGCTCTTTCTCTCCAGTACGGTACAGGCATCTACCTGATCCGGTTGTTGCTGCGGGGTGGATATTGCACGATGTACTGTCTGATCAGCAATGGCAACCCCCTTCTGGATGCGTAGAACCCGGCCATCTTCGAGCCTGTGTACACCACTCCACAGCGGACGATTGCCGGTATCATTGACTATCTCAACCCGGTTGCTGCTGTTGTCGTAACGCAACTCATGTCCCTGGGTGGTTTTTGGCAGTGAGTACCATTCAGAGACGGCAATTGTTGAGCTGAGCAGAGTAACAAGGAAGAGGAGGAGTCTAGTCATCGTGAGATCTCATCTGAATAATTTC
>JADWMH010000057.1 GCA_015767355.1 Gammaproteobacteria bacterium | reverse complement strand
CCATCAGCGAGAATATCGCCAATCTGAATGTCGATCGCTTTCGATCATTCTCCACCCCTTTTACTTTGCAGAATGCCAAGCAGGCGCTGTTTGCATTCAAGGGAGATGTCTATAGCGGTATCGATGTGGATGCCTACAGCGAGGATGATCTGCAGTATGCGCAGCAGCATCTGCGTATTCTCTCCGGGCTCTATGGCGCGCTGCGTCCACTCGATCTGATTCAGCCCTATCGCCTCGAGATGAAAACCAAGCTGGCAAATCCGGGCGGGAGTAATCTCTACCAGTTCTGGGGGGAGCGCATCACCGACAGCCTCAACCAGTTGCTGGAACAGCAGCAGGAGCCGGTGCTCATCAACCTCGCATCCAACGAATATTTCAAAGCGGTTAAACCCAAACTGTTGAAGGGGCGTCTGCTGACGATTAATTTCAAGGAGACCAAGGAGGGGAAAACCCGCATCATTGCCATTTTTGCAAAGCGTGCGCGCGGCATGATGACTGATTTCATACTGCGTAACAGGATTGAAACTCCTGAAGGCATCAAGGCGTTCAAGCGGGGTGGATACCGGTATTCAGCAGCGGATTCAGATGAGAAGCAGTGGACTTTCACCCGACCGCAGCCGCCGGGGAAAAAGGCCGGGTCTGTATAGGATGTGTTGAGGTACGAAGCGCATCGATCATGTTTGATGCGCTTCGTACCTCAACACATCCTATGATTTGGCGCAGTTAGTTCATCGTTGTTTCAGTACGTAGTCGATGATCTGCTGGTGTTCTGCTTCAGAGAGGCTCTCCTCAAAGGAGGGCATGTTTTTCCCGCCATCGTGGATGGTTTCGTACAGAAATGATTTGGGTTCGTGCAGACTGGATGCTTCACGATGACAGCCGTAACAGTTGTCGGCATAGAGTTTTTCACCTGTGGAGGTGTAATGCTCCCCGCTATCTATGCTTGCGCAGGAGTAGAGAGCCGCGCAACAGAGTGATGCAGCGGCTGTGCTAATGAGTGTTTTCATGGAACTCTCCTGTCAAATAGCGTCAGCGGTTCAATTGTGTGAATGTTGGACAACTCTCTACCATTCACTGGCTTCTGTAATGATGCTTTCAATCAGTTTCACAACCTCGCCGGCTTCCTGAGCAGATTCCTCTCCTGCAACCGGACGACGATATGCCAGGTTGACATGTTTGGGATCGTCACTTGTTACATAAACGCTGATTGAAAATGGACACAATATAATATTAGCAGAGTTTTTCTGCGCCAGTTTGTGGGAGATGCTGGCGCTGCAGAATTCAACGATCTCGGCGTTGAGATAGACGTTGCTGGTAACACCGAAATCTTTGCCGGTGCGATTCAGCATCTCGGCGGCAGGAAGCGTATGGGCGATATTGATGCCCTTTCCCTTGATCGCGGTCTTGACACTGTCGAGCACATCTTCATATTCCCCCTCCACCTGGGTAACCACAAAAGGAGATTCATCTGCGCCGGCCAATTGTGCAGTCAGGGCGAAGAGGCAGGAGGCTAGCAATAACCAGCCGCTCATTTTTTTAAAAGGGTGTTGTTTTTTCATGTCGTTCTTCTCCTGTAAATATAAAAATGTTGGGAAATGGGGGACAGACCACGGTTTACTCCAACTGAGCATGATCTGTGCTGTGCTCTATTTCTGTGTAAACCGTGGTCTGTCCCCTATTTCCCCGGAGAGAATCTCGGTAAAAAGAAAAGGGAATGGAGTGACTTTCAGCTCCTGGGTAATCAGCAGGGTTACCGGTACGATCAGCAGTACAGTGGTGACGTTATCGAGCAATGCCGAGAAGAGAGCCGTCACCACAGAGAGCATCAGCAGTATTCCCCACGGCTGTGCGCCAACCTTTTTTGCCGACCAGATGGCGACAAACTGAAACACGCCGGAGCGCCGGGTGATGGCGACGATCACCATCATTCCTGTCAACAGTCCCAGGGTGTTGAAATCCTCCCCGCGCAGCGCTGCTTCCTGATTGAGGACGCAGCTGATGATCATCAGCATGCCGCCAAGCAGCGCTACAATTGCGCGGTTGACGCGCTCCGTCATGATGACGGCATAGGTCAGCACAAACAGCGTACCGGAAACCCACACAGGGTCCCAGCCGAAAATCACATTCATCACAGAGTCGGCATGCTCAGTCACTGGAGTCGCTCTCCTCGTTGCAATAAGTGCTGATGGATAATGATCATAGAGTAATTATGCATAAAACTCACACATCTCCGGTATTTTTGTTGATTCAATGGGGTAAACTTAATAAATAGTTACCTGAATTGCTTTTTGATATGACCACAATACCGCAACACCAGATCAGCGACGTCAATGCCTATATGCAGCAGCTTGGAGCGCAGGCGCGCAAAGCCAGCCGCGTTCTTGCTGCAGCAACAACAGCGCAAAAGAACAGTGCGCTGAACGCCATTGCCGATGATCTCGACCACAATCGTAATACCCTGATCGCCGAGAACCTCAAGGATCTCGATGCCGGCAGGGAGAAGGGGCTCTCTGATGCCCTGCTGGACCGCCTGGAACTCGACAACGAGCGCATCGACACCATGATCGAGGGGCTGCGCCAGATCGCAGCGCTGGCTGATCCCATCGGCGAAATCTTCGATATGAGTTATCGCCCCTCCGGCATCCAGGTGGGCCGCATGCGCGTGCCGCTGGGCGTCGTCGGCATTATTTATGAATCGCGTCCGAATGTGACCGCGGATGCCGCCGCCCTGTGTCTCAAATCAGGCAATGCCACTGTGCTGCGCGGCGGCTCCGAGGCATTCTTCTCCAACCAGGCGATTGCGCGATGCATTCACCACGGGCTGCAAAAGGCGGGCCTGCCTGCAGAGGCGGTGCAGGTTGTAGCAACCACTGATCGCGAGGCGGTTGGCGCCATGATCACTATGCCGGAGTACGTTGATGTGATTATTCCGCGCGGCGGCAAGGGGTTGATCGAACGCATCTCCAACGATGCCAGGGTGCCTGTGATCAAGCATCTGGACGGCATCTGTCATCTCTATATCGACGCTGATGCCGACCGGGAGAAGGCATTTAAGGTGGCGCTCAATGCCAAGACCCAGCGTTACGGCACCTGCAATACCCTGGAGACGCTGCTGGTGGCAGAAAGCATAGCCGATGAGATCCTTCCCGGTCTGGAGAAAGCCTTTGTCAATAAGGGGGTTGAGCTGCGAGGCTGCGACGCTACCCGGAAAATTATCAGCTGCAACGCGGCAACAGAGGAGGATTGGGATACCGAGTACCTGGCGCCGATCCTCTCCATTCGCGTAGTGGCTGATGTGGATGCGGCAATGGATCATATCGCCGAACACAGCTCTCAACACACAGAATCCATCATCACGGAAAACTACACAACTGCACGGCGATTCCTCGCCGAAGTCGACTCAAGTTCGGTGATGGTGAATGCCTCGACACGCTTTGCAGATGGCTTTGAGTATGGTTTGGGGGCGGAGATCGGTATTTCGACCGACAAGTTCCACGCGCGCGGCCCCGTCGGCCTGGAGGGGCTGACCTCGGTGAAATTCATCGTGCTGGGCGACGGGCATATCCGCACCTGAGCGGGAGACGTTGGTATTTCACTACTGCACGGTAAACAACAGAACCCCGTCATTCCGGCATGCCTTTAGCCGGAATCCATTTATCCGGAGTTATTCGTTATAGGCATATGATCGGCATTCTCGGCGGCACCTTCGATCCCATACACTACGGGCATCTGCGTACAGCACTGGATGTGCAGGAGGAGCTGGGGCTGGAGCGCATTCACTTTGTGCCGTTGAAGCAAGCCGTGCACAGGGAGCAGCCGGGTACAGCAGCAGAACTGCGGGCTTCCATGGTGCAGGCGGCCATTGCGCAGCACCCCGGTTTTGTCATGGATGATCGCGAGTTGCACAACGACAGGCCATCCTACTCGCTCTATACACTGCAGTCATTTCGTCGCCAGATGCCGCATACCCCGCTCTGCTTTTTGCTGGGGATGGATGCTTTTCGGGATTTTCTGAACTGGCATCAACCCATCGAGATCCTCAAACTGGCGCATCTGGTGGTGATGCACCGGCCAGGAGAGAAGATGCAGGATGAGCAACTGCAGCAGCTTGTCGCTGAGCGCTCTGTTGAGGATGCGGCGGCGCTGCATCAGCAACCCGGGGGATCGATCCTGTTTCAACCCGTTACCCAGCTGGCGATTTCAGCAACCGATATCCGCCGACGTGCGCAGCAGGGACGCAGCTTGCGTTATCTACTGCCGGACGCGGTGATCACCATCGTCGAGCAGCTCAAGCTCTATCGTCCAGCATGACTATCAAACTCCTTCTCCCCGGGGAGAAGGTCGGGGTGAGGGGAGTAGTTCTTATCCTTAATCCGTAGTAGCGCTTTTCCGGCCGCGAAAAAAATCTGGTTCTCGGTTATCATGGGATGCAGTAATTATGTCTCTCGCAAAGGCGCAAAGCTCGCCAAGAAAACCCTTTGCGTCTCTGCGTCTTTGCGAGAGATAAAAAATATTTCATGTCTTGTCGCACTGAGGCATGGTCTAGTTAAAATTATATTGGAGTATTAATGCAAGCAGAAGAGTTGAAAGAGATTGTCATCAACACCCTCGATGATATGAAAGCGCAGGATGTCGTGATCCTGGACGTGCGCGGTAAAACCAGCATCACCGACTTCATGATTATCGCCAGCGGCACATCGGACCGGCATGTCAAATCCATTGCCCAAACGGTCGCTTTTCAGGCCAAGCAGCGGGGAGAGCCCGCACTGGGAAGCGAGGGCGTGACTGATGGCGAATGGGCGCTGATCGATCTCAATGGAGTGATCGTACACGTCATGCAGCCAAAGGTGCGCGACTACTATCAGCTGGAACGGTTGTGGAAACTGGATCCGGAAGAAGCCGAGAAACTGCACAAACAGCAGCAACCGGGATAATCGGAAGAGCCGAAGGAAAGCAGCATGGATCGTTTCGACCGTATCTACGATCTGCATAAAGTTCTCAGCGTCAGCCGCTATCCCGTCTCCCGTAAAAAGCTGGAAGTTGAGCTGCAATGCTCCCGCGCCACGGTAAAGCGTATCATTGATTCAATGCGTCTCTATCTGAATGCGCCGATCGAATATGATCAAAAACTTAATGGCTACTACTACGACCGCCAGGGCGGGGAGATGTATGAACTTCCCGGAATCTGGTTCAATGCTTCGGAGCTTCATGCGCTGCTCTCGGTGCAGCAGCTGCTGACACAGGTGCAGCCCGGCCTGCTGGAGAAGCAGTTGTCGCCGCTGAAGCAGAGCATCAGCCGGCTGCTGAATTTGCACAAGGAGAAGGGCGACGAGCTGGTGCAGCGCATCCGCATACTTCAGGTGGCGTCCCGCCAGACCGGCGAAGCATTCCAGACGGTCGCAGGAGCAACCGCCAGCCGCAAACGCCTGCAGATTCACTACTATAAACGCTCCAGCGACGAAAGCGATGAGCGGGTGCTGTCGCCTCAACGGCTGGTTTATTACCGTGACAACTGGTATCTCGATGCCTGGTGCCATCTTAGAAAAGGATTGCGCACCTTCGCCCTGGATAATATCCAGCAGGCCAGGATGCTTGATAAAAGGGCAAAAGATGTCGATAGCGACATCCTGAGCGCACACTACAGCAGCGCCTACGGCATCTTCTCCGGCACAGCGACGCGCACAGCCACTCTGCGCTTCACTGCAGAGCGGGCTCGCTGGGTCAGCAAGGAGCAGTGGCATTCCGAACAGCAGGCCAGGTGGATGGATGATGGCCGCTACGAGCTGCGCATCCCCTACCAGAATCCAACCGAATTGATCATGGATATCCTGCGCCATGGAGGCGAAGTAGAAGTCGTCTCACCGCCGGAGCTGCGCCAGGCGGTCCAGCAGCAGCTGCAACAGGCGTTGGAGCATTACTCCTGACACGCATTGCACCGCATGTGCTTTTCATTGCTATTACGACCAAAGGGAGAAATCTTTCCCCCTGGCTCACCAAATGAGTCACCGCTCACCTGATAATAGAACCAACAGAGAAACAAAAGGCAAAAAACAGGAGAGCACAATGCAGCGCAGAACTTTTTTCCAAACCCTGTTCGGCGGCATGGGAGTAGCCATGCTGAGCCGCCAAACACAAGCCGGTAAATGCACGATACTGCTTCAGGAGTCGCCGCTAGCCGGATTTCAATACCATCGAGGCAACGCCATCTGGCCCTTTCTGCGTGAAGGCGAGCGACTGTCGCTGGTGCGTGAATCATTCAACGGCCATGACCATGAAGCCGTCGCCGTCTATTTCCGCAATGACAAGCTGGGCTTCATCCCTCAGCGGGAGAACAGCACCATCGCGCAAATGCTCGACCGTGGCGAGAAGCTGAATGCAAAAATCACCAGACTGCTGGATGAAAACAACCCGTGGAGGAGGGTGCGTATCAGTATTTCCCTCGGGTAATTATGATGCCGACCAGTGATTTAACAAAAGTCGGTGGCAACTTTCGTAACTATTCAGTTCAGATCCTCGTCTGGCCAGTAACGCGATCCGGTCAGTTTTGCTCCGATTTTCCATTCTTTTTTTGTCAGAATGAAAACGGCTTTGCCTTTGTTGAATCGGTGTGAGAGCTGCTCCTTGTCGTTTCCCACCATGGCTCCGGCTTCCGGCGTTGGCTCGTCCCGCAGGCTCTTTTTGGTGGAGTCGATGCTCTCGCTGACTGCATCTGTGGCCTTGCCTGCCGCATTACCCCGGTATCGGCAGCGCTCTCCGTAGTGTCACCGACTGCCTTCGCAGCCTTTGCCGCACCTTCCGTTATTTTATCGAACGAAAAGCCGGCATTTGCGGCGGTTGGGGCCAGAACAAGGAGCAGCGCGTAAAAGATCTTATCTCTCATCATTTCAAGTCTTATATCTGTATCAGTATAGAATCCGAAATGCAGTCAATCATAGCCGTGTTCAATAATCCGCTTCGCGTTTCTATTCATGGAAAAAAATATGGGATTCCCCATTGTTCAAGGGGCAGGTTTAGATGTTGTCAGGAATCTTTATGTCTTGATGTATCGATTGGTGTAAAGTTCAGCCCTCTAATATTCAAGTTTCCATCACTCATTTCATTTATTGATATATCACCATGAACGACTCAACCAACGACCGCGATCCTTTCCTTTTTGATATAGAGCAGCTGCGCGCCGTTGCGCCGGAGCATGTGGTTCGTGAAGGGCTGGCGCACTTTCAGGCGGACAGCGTCACTGATCTTGACTGGAGTGAGGAATCGCTGCATGCCCGGGTGGAGGATCTCAAGTCGGAGGAGGCTATGATGGCCGGCATCTCCTGCGATGAAGATGGCAATATTACGGCGGTCTGCGACTGTGATGAGGGGTCCGCTATGTGCCGTCATGCAGTGGCTGTGCTGTACGCCTACGCCGAGGCGTCCGCCGAGGATGAGGGGCTGCGCGGGGCACTGGATGCAGCCATCGAGGAGCGCATCAAGAGTGGTCGCAACGAGGTGGAGGTGAAGCCTGTGGGCGGAGACACCGGTTTTGGCGCGTGGAGTGCGCGTTCCATCGGCGCCAGCAGCCGTTTTCCACGCAGCTACAGGGTGCATATCCGCTCGTTGACGCGGCGTTCCAACTACTGCACCTGCCCCGATTTTGCCGGCAACCAACTGGGCACCTGCAAACATATCGAGGCGGTGCTCAACAAGCTGGGCAAGCGGCGGGACTATGCACGGCTCAAACGCCGGGGTGCGCTTCTGCCATACGTCTATCTCGACTGGAATGTGGAAAACGCACCGCGCATCGCTTTGCACCGCGCTGCCGTGATGTCGGGGGAGGGGGATCTGGCAGCGATACTGCAGGAGTATTTTAACGACAGGGGAGTGTTCCAGGGGCGCTTGCCTGACGAGTTTTTCCGCTTCGCCGAGCAGGTGGAGGATCGGGAGGATATCGATCTTGGCGAAGACGCGATCGCTCATGCCAAACGGTTGGCGGATGGGGCGGCTCACGAACTGCGATCCGCCGGGATTCGTCAATCCATCGTGGCATCGGGTGGCCGTCTTCCAGGAATCCGGGCGAAGCTCTATCCATACCAGGTGGAGGGGGTCGCCTTTCTTGCCGCCAACGGCAGGGCTTTGCTGGCCGATGACATGGGTTTGGGCAAGACTTTGCAGGCTATCGCTGCAGCCGGGTGGCTGCATCAAAACGCCAATGCCGAGCGTGTATTGATCGTCTGTCCCGCCTCGCTGAAGCACCAGTGGGCCAGGGAGATCGACAAATTTACCGGTATGGATGCACAGATCATCCAGGGCAATGCCGAGGCCAGAGGGGTGCAGTATCGACGCCGAAATGCCTTCACTATCATCAACTATGAGCTGGTGCTGCGCGACCTGTCGGTTATCAACGAACTCTACACTCCCGACCTGCTGATTCTGGATGAGGCCCAGAGAATCAAGAACTGGCGCACCCAGATCGCTACTGCCATCAAGTTGATGCCGTCACGCTATGCCTTCGTGCTCACCGGTACTCCGCTCGAGAATCGGCTGGAAGATCTCTACAGCCTGATGCAGGTGGTCGATCCGCGTGTACTGGGTCCTTTGTGGCGCTACATGATCGATTTTCACATCACCGATGAACGCGGCAAGGTGCTGGGTTATCGCAATCTCTCCATACTGCGCCGGCGCCTGGAACCGGTGATGCTGCGCCGCGACCGCAGGCTGGTCTCCGATCAGCTGCCTGAACGCATACAGACGCGCGTCGATCTGCCCATGACCGAGCCCCAACAGGAGTTGCATGACAGTGCCATGAGCGCAGCCGGTACGCTGGCGACCATTGCCAAAAGAAGGCCCCTGACGCCCGTCGAGAATAATCGCCTCATGGCTGCCTTGCAGCAGGCGCGTATGGCCTGCGACGCTGCCGGACTTGTCGACAAGGAGAGCGAGGGGTCACCCAAGATCGATGAGCTGGAGAAGGTGCTGGATGACCTCTGTCTGCAGGGCGGCCGCAAGGCGGTGGTGTTCTCCCAATGGACCATTATGACCGAGATGGTGGAGCAGCGCCTGCGCGAGATGGGGCTGGGGAGTGTGCGCCTGCATGGTGGGGTTCCCACGGCCAAGCGCGGTGTGTTGATGGATCGTTTTCGTGACGATGACTCCATCCAGGTCTTCATCTCGACCGATGCCGGCGGCGTCGGCCTGAATCTGCAAAACGCCAGCGTGTTGATCAACCTGGATGTACCGTGGAATCCGGCGGTACTGGAGCAGCGTATCGCCAGAATCCATCGCCTGGGGCAGAGCGAAAAGGTACAGGTGATCCTGATGGTTACCCCCGATGGTTATGAAGGACGGGTGATGGAGTTGGTGCAGAACAAGCAGAACCTCTTCGATAATGTCATCTCTGAGGATGCAGAGGAGGATGTGGTCGGTGTCTCCGCCAAACTGCTGGAAAGCGTAATTGAAGATCTGGCGTCAGAGAGCCCCGACAAGCGTGAATCCGGGGATGGCGGTCAGCCTGAGTCCGTGGGTGATGAGTTGCTCGATCACTCCGCATCAGAACCGTCGCCGCGTTCTGCCGATCATGCAGAGAGTGGAAATGCTGCACGGGAGGCGGCAATTACCCAATGCATCGAAGCGTTGCAGGATAGGCTTGGGCCGCGTATCGAACGTATTCTGGGCGCCGGCGGTGGTCTGATGGTAGTCGTTGACAGGGTGGATGAAGAGGCATGGCGCTATTCTCTGGCGCTCTCTGAAAGAACGGAGATACAGGTTGCGCTGGTCGATCCGATCAGCCTCAACAGCATGCGCCGTCTGGGTCTTGTCTCCGAGGATCAAAAGGAGGGCGTCTATTACGATGTGGCGGAGAGCGGTGATGTCGACAGTGTCCCGCCGCTGATGCGCTTCGCCACGGAGCGCATCGAGGCAGCCGATGTGTTGCTGGAGCAGGGTGCTTGCGGGCCTGCGCTGGAGTTGCTGGCTTCCGCCATGGTGGCGGCTGTCGCCAGTCGCGGGGAGTTGCACAATGCCCCCGCCATCGATCAGGCTGGGATCTGGATCTACTCTGAAGCCCTGCCAAAAGGCTGGATCGATGAGACGCAGGCTGCTTTAGTCATGCGCAGCCTGGCGCTCCTTAATGCAGTATCAATACCAGCGGAGCAGTTGCAAGAACTGCTGACAGATGCGCGCGGGTTGCTCGTTGATTGACGGCATTCATACGGGCTTATTGAGGCCTACGTGAAGTTGTCCGCATGCTGCTCAATCAAGGCTATCAATCCATCAACGCTCTTCACCTGAGAAATTTCATCGGCGTTTAGGAGCAGATCGATAGAGTCCGCCTGTTTTAAGATGACAGGGTAGTTGAAAGATTTTTTATGGAGTTGTTCAAACTCATCCTTGTGCAGAAATACCATGTTCAGGCCGGTTCTCTCCCTGAATTCCTTCCAGGCTTGTTTTTCCGACAATGCGCCATGGGTCAGCGAACACAGGTCGCACTGGTAGGTTTCAGGGCTGAGCAGCTTGTGCGCGATATCGAACAACGTATTCAATTTTCCGCTGTTTGCGTTGTAGACGAAGATGAGTTTCATGGATTTGCTCGTTTGTTCAAAAATCTTTTCAACCACGAAAGTCACGAAAAAACACGAAAAAAACTGGCATCCTTCACCATGCCTTAAAAGTAGTTTACACTTTTCACTGTCATCCCGGGGGAAGTGAGGTACGAACGACGAGGGATCTTATCGCACGGAGTATCAAGATCTCT
>JADWMH010000212.1 GCA_015767355.1 Gammaproteobacteria bacterium | reverse complement strand
TGAGTCAATTTTATCCATCTGTATCACTTTTTATCTATTATCTGTAATGCAAGTGGTTGGCTACAGTGATAACCCGTTATTATTCAGCTGACAAATTATGTTGTCTGTTATATTTGATGAGTAAGCGAACCGCATGGTTTACGTTACTCCAACTATCTCGCATGAGAGAGCACTGATGAAAATTGCGGTCCAACTGCTTAGGATGATTTCTGCACTGCTGCTGCTTGCAGTTGTCAATAACGCGACAGCAGAGACCGATGCTTTACAAACCAATTCGGCCACCCTTGTCCCTGAGGAACAGCTGAATATCGCCATCAAGTCGGCTCAAGAGTCGGCGCAGCTGAAGAAAGCAACAAAGCAGAAGTTAATTGAGCTCTACAAGTCGACCATTGAGCTGCAGAAAAAAGTGCTTTCCCGGAATAATGCAACCGCTGCTTTCATCCAGGCCAGAGAGCAGGCTCCCGCAAAGATCAAGGCAATCCTGGAAGAGCTTAAGCAGCCGGACAGCAAGGAGGCCTCTGAACTCCAGGCCCTGCCGGACGATGCATCTACAGAGGAGATCGAACAGCTTCTATTAACGAACAAATCCACTCTCTCTACAGCACATAACAGGCTCACCAGGCTGGATCATCAGCTGGACTTCCAGAAACAGCGCCCGGAAGCTATCCAGCTGCAACTTGCTTCAGTGACCCAGCGTCTTGAGGATGTCAGAAATGACATGAAATTTTCCACTCCTGCGGATCAACTTCCACTACTGACTGAAGCCAGTCGATGGAATCTTGCGGCCAGCGCTGCAGCTCTCAACAGTGAAATTGAGATGCTCAATCAGGAGTCGCTCACTCATGTGGCGAGTCTGGAGTTAATCAAGGCGCAGCGCACCCGGACAGAAAACAGCTTCAAACAACTCAATGCATCGATCAACCTGCTTGAAAAAAAACTCATCGAGCACCGGCAGAGCGACATCGAGCAAGCCCGGGAGAAAACACACACCGATGTCAAGGAGTCTGCCGGAAAACACACCCTGATCCGCGAACTGGCGGAAAAAAATGCGTCCCTGAGTAAGGAACTCGAACACATCACGCAAGAATTCAAGAAAGTGACGCTCGAAAAAGATCAAACCATCGCATCAGCGCAGAAGATAGACAAGGACTTTCGCCGCAGCAGGGAGAAGCTCGATATCGCAGGTCTCAGCCAGGTGCTCGGCCAGGTGCTTCTCGATCGCCGCCGTAATCTTCCCGATACCAAACCTTTTTATAAAAAAAAGAAAACCCGCCATCGGCTCATGGCCAATGTAGGATTGCGTCAGATCAGCAATACCGAAGAACATCAGAATTTGCGGGATATCGATCACTACATTAGTCAGTTGACAGCTGAACTTCAGCAGCAGGTGACAGAGAGCATTCGTGCTGACCTTGTCAAACTGGTGACCAGCCGCAGGGAGCTGCTTGCTGAAGCCATTGCACTGGACAGCGCCTATTTGCAAACACTGGAGGAGGCGGACCGCGCCTACCGGCAGACCCTGGAATCCGTTGAGAACTATGAGCATTTTTTAGCGAAACATCTGTTGTGGGTGCGCAATGCGCCTCTACCAACGCTAAAAAACATCCCTTTGACTGTGAAACAATTCAACTGGCTGCTTAACCCCTCCCTGTGGCTTGAAACTTTTCATGCGCTGCTCTCCAGTGCAACAGACTCGCCCGTGCTTGGTGTAGGAGTGATTCTGTTTATTATCCTCAGATTGAATTGTGGTCGATTGCGCCGCATTATTGAAAAGAGCGGCAAGCCTGTTGGAAAACCGATGGAAGATCATTTCTCCTACACATTCAAGGCGCTGATTGCTTCTCTGCTGCTCGCCCTCCCCTGGCCGTTGCTGATGGCTGTCAGCGGCTGGCAAATGGGACTCTCAACAGAGGCTACATCCTTCTCAAAAGCCGTTTCCGACAGTCTGTTGCAAACCGCTTTGATATTTTTTTACTTGCGCAGTTTCTACATCATTTGCATGCCCGGCGGGCTTGCTGCAATGCACTTCCAGTGGCCGAAATCAAGCGTTCAGCTGCTTCGAAAAGAATTCAATCATTTCATGATCATCTTTGTACCCACCATATTTATCACCATGACCACATTCAATTACAGCGATATCTCAATAGAACAGGGACTCGGCCGCATATCGATCATGTTGACACTGGTGCTGCTTGGCGTTTTCTTTTACCGCCTGTTTGGTTCCAAAAATACTGTGCAGAAATTACAGCATCGCTTTCCGGATTTCCTTTTCGTCAACAAACGGATGTTGTGGACTTCTCTGCTGCTGCTTATTCCCGCTGCATTGATCACGCTCACCATCCTTGGCTATATTTACAGCGCAGGCATTCTCATATCCCATCTTCTTGAAACCCTGTGGTTCGCTCTTGCTCTCGTCGTCGTGCAGCAGTTGGCAATACGCTGGCTGGTGCTGTCGCATCGCAGGCTTGCCTTCAAGGCTCTGGTGGAACACCACAAGAAGGAAGCAGCTGATAATGATAAAAAGATATCGACCAGCGAGCAGAATGAACTGGCTTCGGCTGAACAGGAGAAGGAGTTCGATCTCTCCACGCTGACCCAGCAGAGCCGCAAACTCCTCACAGTAGCACTCATTGTTGCAGCCATCACCGGATTATGGTTAATCTGGTCCGAGGTGCTGCCGGCCTTCACGGTATTCGATGAAATCACCCTGTGGCATTACACCGATGTCATCGACGGGGTGGAGCAACATATCGCGGTGACATTTGGCAGCATCGCTCTAACAATCATACTCATAATTGTCACCATCGTTGCAACAAGGAATATTCCCGCTCTACTTGAGATCGTACTACGCCAGTCGTTTGGCGTCAGGGCAGGAAACCGCTACGCGATCACCACCCTGATCAGTTACACGATCGCGACGATCGGCATCATCATTGTATTCAGCAATCTTGGCGTAAAATGGTCGCAACTGCAGTGGATGGTGGCAGCCCTGGGGGTCGGCATCGGCTTCGGTCTGCAGGAGATCATTGCCAACTTTATCTGCGGCCTCATCATTCTTTTTGAACGGCCGATTCGTGTTGGCGATTTTGTCACTGTCGGTGAATCCGGCGGCAACGATTCCACCGGCACAGTAACCCGCATCCGCATACGCGCAACGACTCTTCTCACCCGCGACAGGCAGGAACTTCTGGTGCCCAACAAGGAGTTCATTACCGGTCGACTGTTGAACTGGTCGCTCACTGACGAGACGGTTCGCATCATTCTTCCGGTCGGCATTGCCTATGGCAGTGATGTCAAAACTGCGATGGCGTTAATTCTTCAGGTTGCACGGGAGAATGATAACGTACTGAATGAGCCTGAACCGTCGGTCACCTTTGAGAGTTTTGGCGATAGCTCACTGACCGTGAATCTGCGCTGTTTTCTGGAATCAGTCGACTATCGTCTCGAGACAACCAGTCAACTGCATGAAGCGATCAACGAAAAACTCATCGCCGCCAACATCGAGATAGCGTTTCCGCAGCGGGATGTACATCTTGATATCAGGCATCCGCTTGAGGTGCGCATTCAAGGTATTGATGGCTTCATACCGAATAGTGAACAGCCTGCAAAGTAGTCTTTACTTCCTGGCGGGACCAAGTCTCAGACTGATGAAACATGAAAAAACTCCTTGTTTCTCGCAAAGCTTCCGCGTCCTGCTCACGCCCCTCACCTACATCCATGTAGGC
>JADWMH010000056.1 GCA_015767355.1 Gammaproteobacteria bacterium | reverse complement strand
TTCAGGATCATCGCTAACGGGCAAAAGCCGGTGAAGGCTGATTGAAACAGGTTAAAGCCGACGAAAGCTGTAAACCATATCCAGTTAGGATTGAAAACTTGTGAGAATACGAGGGAGAGAAGGATTGCAAAACCTGCGAAGGCCAAAACGACACGTTCGATACTCATGGTGATTAATTCCTGAATTGATAAATATCAGAATATAATAACATACTGCATATAAAATATCCAGAGGCTATGATAAAAACTATTGAAGAGCATGCGCAACTCGTCACTGCGCTGTCAAACCAGTTGGACGGGAAAGTTTGTGAAACCCATATCTCCTCGGTGATCGTGGCGCATGGTCATGCCTGGAAAATCAAAAAACCGTTGGATCTTGGATTTCTCGACTTCTCCACCCTGGAGAAACGTCATCGCTGCTGTGACGAGGAGATTCGTCTCAATTCCCGCCTGGCGGCGGATGTCTATCAGAAGGTGATTGCCATCACCGGATCGGCTGATGCTCCACAACTGGAGGGGGAGGGTGAGGCCATTGAATATGCAGTACAGATGCGGGAGTTCCCATCCGAGAGTCTGTTGGCAAGTAACTTGCAATTTCTGAATGAAGAACGCATGGATGATCTTGCCAGGCAGATCGTGGAATTCCAGAAAAAAATCACCAAAGCCGAGCCTGGCAGCGTTCCCGGCTCCCCCGAAAGTGTGCTGGGGCCGATGACGGACAACTTCGATCTGTTGCGAACACTGGTCGATCATCCACAGGATCTGCAGCGGCTTGAGGTGCTGGAGAAGTGGACACAGCAGCGCTGCCGGCAATTGCATCAATTATTGCATCAGCGCCAGCGGGATGGTTTTGTCGGGGAGGGCCATGGCGACCTGCATCTTGGCAATATCGTTCTCGAGGGTGAGCGCCTGATTATTTTTGACGGCATCGAGTTCAGCGTTGAAATTTGCTGGATCGATCATGTCAGTGAAATCGCATTCTTGATGATGGACCTCGATCGTGTTGGTCGTACAGATCTTTCGCAGTACTTTCTCAATCAATGGCTGATTTATAGTGGTGATTTCGAGGGTCTTCAACTGGTGCGCTTTTACCAGCTCTATCGGGCAATGGTGCGCGCCAAGGTTGCTGCGATACGCCTTGGCCAGCAGTTGAGCGATGCCGAGAGATCGTATGTTATGGCAGCGTATCGTGAGTACCTGGCATTGGCAGAGCGCTATATTATCCCGGATAACCCCATGCTGATCGTTGCCAGTGGTCCGTCCGGATCAGGCAAGAGTGTTGCGGCGAGGCGACTGGTTGCAACCATGCCTGCTATACAGATCTCCTCGGACATCGAGCGTAAACGCCTGGCGGGTTTGTCTCCTCTGGCACGCACTAACAGCAGCCAAAATGGAGGCATTTACACCCCGCAAATGTCCGCAAAGACCTATCAGCGCCTTGCAGAATTGTGCGAAGTCGTGATCAATGCGGGCTTTACCGCAGTAGCTGATGCGACATTTCTGCAGCAGCCCTATCGCAAACCCTTCATGGAGTTGGCGCAGAAACTTGGCGTCGATTACCATATTCTGGACATCCAGGTTCCTGTGAAGGAACTGCAACGGAGGGTGCAGCTGCGTCTGCAGCGAGGGGATGACCCGGCGGAGGCAGACGTGAATGTGCTGAACAGGCAACTGGCCTCGAAAGATGGTTTTTCTGCTGAGGAGTTGCCCCATGTTATTGTTGTCACCGACAGTCGGAATTTCCAGCTGTAATGCTCCCTCTCTCTTTGGGCGAGGGTTGGGGTGAGGGGAGAAAGGGGAAAGGCTACAATCTCATCATTGCGGGTCGGATCATGCTGACACACTCAATTGCTCAGCAGCCTGCAGCAGCACCCTGACGTCTGCATCTTCCCGACAGGCATTTTCAGAGAGGTAGCGCCGCCATCTCCTGGCTCCGGGCATGCCGTTGAACAGCCCGATCATGTGGCGCGTGATATGGTGCAGCCGGGTTTTGCCAGCTAGCTCCCTTTCAATATAGGGGATGATTTGTTCAATCACATCGAGGCGTGTAGAGAGTGGGTTTTGTTTGCCGAAAATGCCTCTGTCAGCATCGGCCAGTATCCACGGATTATGGTAGATGGCGCGTCCAATCATTACGCCATCGACCTGCTGCAGATGCTCTCCGGCCTCATCCAGCGTCATGATGCCGCCATTGATGACAATCTCGAGATCGGGAAAATCCTGCTTGATCCGGTAGACAGTCTCATACTGCAGAGGCGGCTTGTCTCGATTCTCTTTGGGGCTGAGGCCCTGCAGCCAGGCCTTGCGCGCATGAATGGTAAAGCAGCTGCATCCGCTCTCAGCAACCGCGCCGACAAAATCGCACAACTGTGCATAGCTGTCCATCTCATCGATGCCGATGCGGTGCTTGATGGTTACCGGAATGGACGCTGCATCGCGCATAGCCTTGATGCAGTCGGCCACCAGTAGCGGGTTCGCCATCAGGCAGGCTCCGAACATGCCGGACTGAACCCGGTCCGAGGGGCAGCCGACATTCAGGTTGACCTCGTCATAGCCATACTCTTCGGCGATTTTCGAGCAGTGTCCCAACTCATTGGGGTTGCTGCCGCCAAGTTGCAGTGCAACAGGGTGTTCGGCGGCATCAAATCGCAAATGGCGCTCCACATCACCATGGACGATCGCACCGGTGGTCACCATCTCCGAATACAACAAGGTGTGTCGGCTCAGCAGCCGCAAAAAGTAGCGGCAGTGCCGGTCGGTCCAATCAAGCATCGGTGCAACAGAGAGCAACCTGTTGTTATTCCAAGAGAAGCGCATCAATCATCCTCACTCCTCACTCCTTATTCATTCTGAATTGCGATGCAATAACAACAACCAGCCCCAGTAGATAGAGTCCGTAGATGCCGGTCATAGTCTGCGGCATGGTGTAGCCAAGAAGCTGCCACTGGATCTCGTCGCAGAAGCCGGTTGGATTGAACATCAACGGAAACCATTCGTCCAGTTTTGCCCAGGCAGGAAATTTAGTGATAAAATCACAGCTTGCTGTCATGGAGTTCTGCTGGATGCCGCTATGTTCCAACGCCAGCATGAGCCCCCAGACTGCACTGCTTCCCCATAACAGAAATCCAGCGCAGCGAAAGATGAGCAGCTGCGGGGCAATGGCGCCGATCAAACCGGCCAGCAAGATGCCCATCACTGCAGTGCGCTCGTAGATGCAGAGCACGCAGGGCTGCAGCTCCATTTCTCCATACTGAAAGTAGAGTGCGGCCAGTTCAAGCAGCAGCGCGGTTAGCGCCAGCAGCAGCCAGGAGAAACGTTTTTTTGAAGCCTGTTTGAGAAATGCCATGACCTGAAGATTTTTCTGTAGAGTGCGCGAAGTATACTTCACTGTAGCGCATCCCTCTATTCAGATTACCAATACAGTCGAACTCCTCCTCTGCTAAAATCCGCACATATTATTGAATGAGTAATGGCTGGAGAGAACCCATGTTTAAGAAATCGATGCAGATCAGTGACTATGATGCCGAGCTTTGGCAGGCAATAAGGGATGAGGAGCAGCGGCAGGAGCAGCATATCGAGCTGATCGCATCGGAAAACTACACCAGTCCGCGTGTGATGCAGGCGCAGGGTTCTGTGCTGACGAATAAATATGCGGAAGGCTACCCCGGCAAGCGCTACTACGGCGGCTGTGAATTTGTCGACAAAGCTGAGCAGCTGGCAATCGATCGCGCCAGGGAACTGTTCGATGCGGATTATGCTAATGTACAGCCGCACTCGGGCTCGCAGGCGAATGCCGCTGTTTTCATGGCGTTGTGTGAGCCGGGTGATACGGTGTTGGGTATGAGCCTTGCCGACGGCGGTCACCTGACCCATGGCGCCAAACCCAGCTTTTCAGGTAAGATTTACCATGCTGTTCAGTATGGCCTGCATGCCGAAACCGGCGAGATAGACTACGATCAGGTTGAGAGCCTCGCTCGCGAACACAAGCCGAAGATGATCATCGCCGGCTTTTCGGCCTATTCGCGCATTGTTGACTGGCAGCGTTTCCGTGAAATTGCCGACGAGGTTGGCGCATACCTGTTCGTTGATATGGCGCATGTCGCGGGACTCATTGCCGCTGGCCTTTATCCGAGTCCAGTAGGCATCGCCGATGTGACCACCACCACCACGCACAAAACCCTGCGTGGTCCGCGCGGTGGTCTGATTCTGGCTAAATCCAATGCGGAGATCGAGAAAAAGCTCAACTCTGCGGTATTTCCCGGTAGTCAGGGTGGTCCGTTGATGCATGTCATTGCCGCCAAGGCGGTTGCCTTCAAGGAGGCGATGGAACCCGGCTTCAAAAGCTATCAGCAGCAGGTGATGAACAATGCAAAGGCGATGGCGAAAGTCTTTATGCAGCGCGGCTACGATGTGGTTTCCAAAGGGACGGATGATCACCTCTTTCTGGTGAGCTTTATCGAGGCGGGCCTCACCGGTAAGGAGGTCGATGCCTGGCTGGGAGCAGCGAATATCACTGTCAACATGAATGCCGTGCCCAATGATCCGCAGTCACCCTTTGTCACCAGCGGCATCCGCGTTGGGACCCCGGCGATTACAACCCGCGGTTTCAGTGAAGAAGATGCGGCTGAGCTGGCCAACTGGATGTGCGACATCATCGACAGCAAAGGCGACCAGGGAGTGATCGATGCGATCAAAGAGAAGGCGAAGGCCATCTGCGCCAGGCTTCCTGTCTATGCCGAGTAACTGAAACAATGCGCTGTCCATTCTGCGGAGCACAGGAGACCAAGGTGATCGACTCACGCCTCTCGGGCGAGGGTGACCAGGTGCGTCGCCGGCGTCGATGTACTGCTTGCAATGAACGCTTTACCACCTATGAATCAGTCGAGCTGAACCTGCCGCGCGTGATCAAGAAGGATGACAGCAGGGTCGCATTCAATGGACATAAACTGCGTGCAGGAATGTCGCGCGCACTGGAGAAAAGAGCCGTTGCCACTGAGCAGATCGACGCGGCGATATTCCGTATTACACGCAAGCTCTCATCCAGCGGCGAGGCTGAGATCACATCGAGAGAGATTGGTGATCTGGTGATGGAGGAGTTGCGCAATCTCGACCAGGTTGCCTATGTGCGTTTTGCATCCGTCTATCGCAAGTTTGAAGATGTGAATGCCTTTAGTGAAGAGATCGAACGCTTGCAGACACTGCGGAGACCAGATGAGATGGATCGGCAGCACGACTTATCATCTGATTCATCGTCTGATTCCAAAGTGAAAAAATGAGTGACCGCAAGTGGATGGCGCGTGCATTGCAGCTTGCTGAACGCGGCCTCTATACGACCGATCCAAATCCGCGAGTCGGCTGCGTGCTGGTCAAAGGTGATGAAACCGTTGGCGAGGGGTGGCACTACCGTGCCGGTTTGCCCCATGCTGAAAAAGTGGCGCTTGGAAACGCCGGAAAAAATGCCCGGGGCAGCACCGCCTATGTCACGCTGGAACCCTGTTGCCACCATGGCCGCACCCCGCCATGCAGTGATGCATTGATCGATGCGGGAGTTGAGCGGGTTGTTGTCGCCATGCAGGACCCCAATCCGCTGGTTACCGGGAAGGGACTGGCCAGTCTGCGTGCTGCGGGGATGACTGTTGAAAGCGGACTCATGGAAGCGCAGGCGAAAGCGCAGAACCCGGGATTTATCCGGCGCATGAGTGTTGCCAGACCCTATGTGCGCTGCAAGCTGGCGATGAGTCTCGATGGTCGCACCGCAATGGCCAGCGGTGAAAGCAGATGGATCAGCTCGGATGCATCGAGACGCGACGTGCATCGTTTGCGAGCGCGCAGTTCAGCCATTGTGACCGGAATCGGCACTGTATTGGCGGATGACCCATCCATGACGGTGCGTCTGCAGGCAGAGGATCTGCCTGGCGTCGAGGATGCGGCGGACATCCGCCAACCGCTGCGGGTGATAGTCGATTCATCACTGCGAACACCCGCCGATGCTAAAATTCTGGAGAGTCAGGACTCCAGTGCCACACTGATTGTCACCACGAGTAAAGATGCACAGCGCCGCGATGCGCTGCTGCAGGCGGGAGCAGAAATGCTGATCCATGCCGATGAGCCGCAGGTCTCACTACCACTGCTGTGTGAGCAGCTGGCGCAGCGGCAGATCAATGAACTGCTGATCGAGGCCGGTCCGACGCTTGCCGGTGCTGCACTGCAGGCGGGCATCATCGATGAGCTGGTCATCTACATGGCGCCGCACCTGATGGGCAACAGCGCACGTGGACTGTTCAACCTGCCGGGACTGGAGCAGATGGCGCAGCGCATCCCGTTGAGCATCAAAGATGTTCGCCGCATTGGCCCCGATTTCAGATTGACACTCACCCCGGAGAGAGATTGATATGTTTACAGGTATTATCCAGGCGCAGGGAACCATCGCTGATATGCAGCCGCGAAGCGGCGACATGCGCCTGCGGATCAACACGGGCAAGCTTGATCTCGGCGATGTCTCGCTGGGCGACAGCATTGCAGTCAATGGCGTCTGCCTGACTGCGGTAGAACTCACTGCAAAGAGCTTCTCTGCCGATGTCTCCAATGAGACCCTTCTGCTGACCTCGCTGGGAGGTCTGAAAACCGGCAGCCCCGTCAACCTGGAAAAAGCGCTGACCCTGGCAACGCGTCTGGGCGGACACCTTGTGAGTGGTCATGTCGACGGCGTCGGCACGGTAATCAGCCGCAGTGATGATGGCCGTTCTGTACGTTTTGTGATCGAGACTCCAGCTATTCTGGCGCGCTATATTGCCCACAAAGGGTCGATCTGCATCGATGGAACCAGCTTGACAGTCAATGCTGTCGATGGCGCCAGGTTCGAACTCAATATCGTACCGCATACGCTCAAAGAGACGATCATGGGCAACTACCAGGCAGGTTCCGAGGTCAACCTGGAGGTGGACCTGATCGCCAGGTATCTCGAACGCCTGCTGCTGGGTGACAAGGCGGCAATCCCAGGTGAAAAAGTCGAAATCGACGAAGCACTGCTCAAGAAAACAGGCTTCATCGCTTAAGAATACTGGTTGATTTCCCGTTAATTTCATAGAGGTTAACCCCTGCGTATTTAGAGTGATAGAATCCACTCATGTAATATCTCAAAAAGTCCGTGCATAGCAACAATTCATAGGATGTGCTGAGTGAAACGAAGCTTCCGCGTCCTGCTCACGCCCCTGACCTACTTCCATGTAGGCCAAGCGCATCGGTTTGGCGCTGATATTGATGCGCCTCGTGCCTCGACACATCCTATACAGAATTGAGCACACTGGATTATTGGAGGTTACCCACTCATCTGCATAATTAAAAAAGAGGCATCGCATGGCTGGACACAGTAAATGGGCCAACATCAAGCACAAGAAAGCCGCGAACGACAAGAAGCGCGGCAAAATCTGGACCAAGGTGATCCGGGAGATCACAGTGGCGGCGCGAGCCGGCGGCGGTGATATCGACAGTAATCCGCGCCTGCGCCTTGCCATCGACAAGGCAAAAGGAACGAACATGCCGAAGGACACAATCGATCGTGCGGTAAAGAAGGGAGCCGGCGGTGATGAAGACGGCAACTATGAAGAGATTCGTTATGAGGGTTACGGCCCCGGTGGTGCGGCTGTTATCGCTGACTGCATGACCGACAATCGCAACCGCACCGCCGCCGAGGTGCGCCATGCGTTTACCAAGTACGGCGGCAATCTGGGCACTGCGGGTTCGGTTGCCTATCTCTTCAGCAAGCAGGGTGTCATCAGTTTTGATACCGGCGCCGATGAAGACGCGATCATGGAAGCGGCGCTGGATGCCGGCGCAGAAGATGTGATCTCCAATGATGACGGCTCAGTCGATGTCATGACCACGCCTGAAGACTTTGAGGCGGTGCGTGATGTATTGCTCGTCAATGAGCTGGAAACCATCCATGCGGAGATCACATTCACAGCTTCAACAGAGGCAACTCTGAATGCCAAAGAGGCAGAGAGCATGCTGAAAATGATCGATCTGCTGGAAGATCTGGATGATGTCCAGGAGGTCTACAGCAATGCGGATATCCCGCAGGAAGTTCTGGACTCCCTGGGATAATCGATACGATGCGACGCATCATCGGCATTGACCCGGGCTCAAGATACACCGGCTACGGCATCATCGACTCCGACGGACGCAATAGCCAGCACGTCGTCAGCGGCCGCATCCGCACCGGCAAGGAGGAGTTTTGCCAGCGGCTGGGAATCATCTATCAGGGAATCGAGGAGATTGTCGCCGAATACCATCCGCTGGAAGCTGCAGTCGAGCAGGTCTTCATGGCGCGAAACCCCAATTCGGCGTTGAAGCTGGGGCAGGCGAGGGGAGCTGCAATCAGTGCGCTGATTGTCGCAAAATTATCGGTTGCCGAATATACACCACGCCTGGTAAAGCAGGCTGTGGTCGGCACCGGAACTGCTGAAAAGGGTCAGGTCGGACATATGGTCAGAGTGATGCTCAGTATCAACCAGCCGCTCACCGAAGATCAGGGTGATGCCCTGGCAGTAGCGCTGTGTCATGCGCATATGTCAGAGACGACACAGCGTCTAAAGCGTGGAGTCAGCTGGTGATCGGTCGTCTGCGTGGTGAAATTGTTCTCAAGCAGCCGCCGTTTCTGATGCTGGATGTGAATGGCGTCGGCTACGAGATTGAAGCGCCGATGTCCACCTTCTACGAACTGCCCGCAGTCGGAGAGCACATCATCCTCTTCACGCATCTGATGATCAGGGATGATGCGCATGTGCTCTATGCCTTCTATCAGGAGCAGGAGCGCCTGCTGTTCCGCACCTTGCTGAAGATCAGCGGAGTCGGTGGGAAAATGGCGCTGGCGATTCTCTCCGGCATGAATGCGGGAGAGTTTTCCCTCTGTATCCAAAATGAGGATGTCACCGCGCTGGTGCGTATCCCGGGGGTTGGCAAGAAGACGGCGCAGCGCTTGATTATAGAGATGAAAGACAAGCTGGTGGTGACAGGATCAGCGCTGACTTCATCGGCTGCAGCGCCTGCCGCTGTACAGGAGTCTCCCTCGAGTGAGGCGGTCAGCGCGCTGGTTGCGCTGGGTTACAGGCCCGTAGAGGCAAACCGCCTGGTCAAGTCCGTCGAAGCCGAAGGGCTCAGCAGTGAAGAGCTGATTCGCGCAGCCCTGCAGTCGTTGATCAGGAAATAGATTTTTTAACCACAGATGCACACAGATTGATTTCTCAAGAAATTCCATGCATGGAAACAATTAATAGGATGTGTCGAGGAACGAGGCGCATCAATATCAGCGCCAAACCGATGCGCTTGGCCTACATGGAAGTAGGTCAGGGGCGAGAGCAGGCCGTTCCTGCGCATCCTGCGCTCACGGCATTTGTACATCCGTGTACGGCAGTGCGGAAGCTTCGTTTCACTCAACACATCCTATGCAGAATCAAGCAGACGGGGTTATTGATTTACGATGTTGCAGATTAAGATTATAAAATATCTGTGTGCATCCGTGTTCATCTGCGGTTCCAATAAAATAGGTTCAAGAAATTGACCAGGACAATATCTGAATGTCAGACATTGAACGACTGATCAGCCCTCAGGAGGGTGGTGAAGAGGCGCTCATCGATCGCGCCATTCGCCCTAAAAAACTGCAGGACTACGTTGGCCAGCCGGTGGTGTGTGAACAGATGGATATTTTTATCCAGGCTGCCAGCGGGCGTTCCGAGGCGCTGGACCATGTGCTGATCTTCGGCCCTCCCGGTCTTGGTAAAACCACGCTGGCGCATATCATTGCCAACGAGATGCAGGCGAGTCTGCGCCAGACTTCAGGCCCCGTGCTGGAGAAGGCGGGGGATCTGGCGGCATTGCTGACCAATCTCGAACCCCACGACGTGCTCTTTATCGATGAGATACACCGTCTCAGTCCGGTGGTCGAGGAGGTGCTCTACCCGGCAATGGAGGACTATCAGATCGACATCATGATCGGCGAGGGTCCTGCGGCGCGCTCCATCAAACTCGACCTGCCCCCGTTTACACTGGTGGGAGCTACTACCAGGGCGGGGCTGCTTACCTCGCCGCTGCGTGACCGCTTCGGCATCGTGCAGCGGCTGGAGTTCTACTCGACGGAAGATTTGACGCATATCGTGCAACGTTCTGCCGGGATTCTTAATCTGAGTCTGGACAAACCTGGAGCACACGAGATCGCACGGCGCTCACGCGGAACCCCGCGCATTGCCAACCGCCTGCTGCGGCGCGTGCGTGACTATGCGGATGTCAAGGCAGATGGCAGGATCAATGCTGAAGTGGCCGACCTGGCGCTGGTCATGCTCAATGTTGACAAAAATGGTTTTGACCACATGGACAGACGCCTGTTGTCAGCCATCATCGAAAAATTCGAGGGAGGCCCCGTTGGTGTCGACTCTCTTGCTGCGGCGATCGGCGAAGAGCGCGGCACCATCGAGGATGTGCTCGAGCCCTACCTGATTCAGCAGGGTTTCCTGATGCGCTCGCCGCGTGGACGCATGGCGACAAATGCGGCATGGCGCTACCTGGGATTGAAACCCCCGCAGCAGCAGGAGTCTGCCAAGGATCATCTATCCTAATAGGAGAAAAAAGCTTTTACCACGAAACTCACGAAAAACACGAAAAGGGACAATCTATTCCCTCGTTCCCATGCTCCTGCGTGGGAATGCATACTTTGTTATCCATAACTCGATTCCCTGGAATTTTCCGTCCTATGTATGGATTCCCACGGGGGACCGTGG
>JADWMH010000055.1 GCA_015767355.1 Gammaproteobacteria bacterium | reverse complement strand
TGATTTCCCCGAACTGCTCTTTGTCCCGCTGACCTTTAACTTCTGTCCAATGCGTACGTTGCTGCTTTTCAGCTTGTTGTCCTTTTTGATTTGAGCACTGCTTGTGCCGAATTTGCGCGCAATACCTGAAAGTGTATCGCCACTTTTCACTGTATAAGTGGTTGTACGTTTTTTGGAAGCAGAGCGTTTTTTAGAGGATGACGACTTCTTTGTTGTTTTGATCCTGAGCTTCTGCCCAATACGCACGGTATTACTCTTGAGCTTGTTGCTGCTTTTGATCGAAGAGGAGGAAACCCCGTATTTGCGTGCAATGCCGGAGAGAGTCTCCCCCTTTTTCACACGATGCGTCACCGTTCGGCTGCTTGATTTCTTATGGACGACCCGCCGTTCTACGGCCCTGATATCCTTTTTCAGGTTCTTGAAAAAGCTGTCTGTATTGACGGTCCTTGCAGACAATAGAGCCTTTCTTACTTCCTTGCTCTTATTAATTGGCATTATGATACGGTTGATTCTGTTCGGCAGCGTGATCTGCCTGATGTAGCGTGCATTCAAATGGCTGAACTCGGTAGGATCGAGACGGGCTGCGCTAGCGACTTCACGCAGGTTGACCGATCTGCCGACGGTAGTAGTTGCAAGAACCTTGACTGCTGGAATTGGCTGAAGTTTGAGGTGATATTTTTTGGGTTTTTTAATCATCCTGGCAAGTGCCAGCAGGCGTGGAACATAGTGGGTTGTTTCTTTGCGTACGCTTAGTGACCAGAAGTCCGTCGGCAGCCCTTTGCGTCGGTTAGCCTTTCTGGCGCGCATCATGGTTCCCTGGCCGCCGTTATAGGAGGCGATCGCCAGTTCCCAGTCTCCTTTGAAGAGCCTGCCCAGATAGGCGAGGTAATCGAGACCCGCATCGGTAGCAAGCAGCGGATCACGCCGCTTGTCCTCGAGGTGGCTACGGGTCAGTCCATATTCTCTGCCGGTACTCTTAATAAATTGCCATAATCCGGAGGCGCCGGTCGGAGAGGTGGCCTGGTTGCGGTAGGTGCTCTCGATAGCGGGAATCAGAGCCAGTTCCAGCGGCATACCGCGTTGCTTCAGCTTGGTCATGATCATATAGAGATAGGGACGGGCATTGCGCTGCATTTTTGCGAGAAAACCGGGGTATCTTCTAAAGTGCGCCAACTGCTTCTGGACATGGTACTCGCCATTGCGCGGAACCTTCATCTTCATGCCTTTGCCAAGCGTTACCCACAGGTCTCCGCGACCCTTGATATCGTCAAACATGCCTCCCATACGATTACTCTGGCTGCAGGCATTTAACAGCAGCAGGGTGAGGAGTGCGATGGGAACAATAAGGCGCAGTTTCAACACAGTTATATATGTCCGTTATGAGCAGGGATGGCGATGGCAGTCTGGCGGATGTGATCTATCTCGTTCTTGCGGAGATTTATTTGTGATTGCCAGCAGAATGGCGGAAACTATACGCGAAAATCTCGCCGCCATCCAGAGAAACTCTGATTGAATACGATGGATGGGGGTTCACGGGAAGGGCTGACAAAATGCCTGTTATAATTCACTGATATATGCCTCTTCTCCCGTAGAATAATCCAGCTACAGACATTGATCTTTTATGAATCGCAATCCAGCAAAAAAATCGGCCAGTGATGCGTGGTTTGAGACGCTTTATGGCGACTATATCGTCAATTTGGAAGCCGATCTGCTGAGGCAGTGGTTGCCGCATCTGTTTGGTTACCGCATGGTTCTGCTGGGTGCGCGCCTGCCGGTGTGGGGTGACTGCGCCCGGCATGGACATATTCGTCAGTGCATCTGGATGAACCATGCAAATGCGCCGGATCAACTGCCGTACGATATCATCAGCAGCATGTCGGCGCTGCCGGTAAAGAGTGACTGTGTCGATCTGGTGGTGCTGTTTCATGCACTGGACGGCGCGGAGGATCCTCGCAGATTGATTCGTGAAGTTGAACGTATATTAATACCGGAGGGACGTGTCATTATTTTTGGATTTAATCCATATAGCCTGTTTGGCGTATGGCGTCTGTTTGGAAGACGCAACTCTCCTGAAGAGATGAGCGGTCACTTGAAGGTTGGCCGCCGCCAGTTGAAGGAGTGGTTGTCACTGCTGGGAATGGAGGTAGAACAGCAGAAATATTTTGCTTATCGTCCTCCCTTGAAAAACCAGTCGGCATTGGATAGAGCCAATTTTCTTGAGGCCACAGGTCAGAAATTGTGGCCGGCATCAGGCGCCGTCTACGCCTTGCAGGCTGTAAAAAGTGTTGCAACCCTGACTCCATTCAGGCCATCATTCCAGTGGTTTAGAAGATATTCAACAAATGGAGTTGCTGCTCCAACGACACGCGAAATTCATCATGACAGTTGAAATATTTACTGACGGCGCCTGCCGCGGCAACCCCGGGCCAGGCGGCTGGGGAGCTATACTGCGCTATGGTGGCCATGAAAAAGAGCTCTTTGGCGGTGAAAAAGAGACCACCAACAACCGCATGGAGATGACTGCTGTAATCAGGGCACTGGACTCATTGAAGCGGGAGTGCAGAGTGACAGTGACGACCGATTCCATGTATGTCAAACAGGGAATCACCCAGTGGATTCACAACTGGAAGCGCAGGGGCTGGAAAAAGGCCGATAAATCGCCGGTAAAAAATGCCGACCTGTGGAAGCAACTTGACCAACTGGCAGCAGCGCATCAGGTTGAATGGAAATGGGTCAAGGGACACTCCGGTCATGCTGAAAATGAACGCGCCGATGAATTGGCGAACCAGGGAATTGATGAATTATGAAATACCGGGTACAGCAATTCTAAATGTCGACACTCTATTGGTTCATTGAGAATTGCTATACTGTATCTCCCTCACCATCCCAACCTTCCCCAGGGAGAGGAGGGAGCAGAAGTATGAGAAGAGTGAAATATGCGTCAAATCATCCTTGATACGGAAACAACAGGCCTTGAGACACAGCAGGATCACCGCATTATCGAGATCGGCTGTGTCGAGATGGTTGATCGTCGCCTCACGGGAAACAATTTTCACCAATATCTTCAACCGGATCGTCAAATAGATGCAGGCGCTGTCTCGGTGCATGGCATTACCAATGAATTTCTCGAAGATAAACCGCGGTTTGCAGATATTGTTGAGGATCTGATCAGCTATCTGCGTGGCGCCGAACTGGTTATTCATAATGCCCCGTTTGATGTGGGATTTTTGAATCACGAGTTGAAGCGCCTGCAGCAGCAGAAACCGCTCATCGAAGAGATTTCCAGCGTTGTCGACACCCTGGTGATGGCGAGGAAAAAGCATCCCGGCAAACGCAACAGCCTCGATGCGTTGTGTGATCGCTATTTCATCGATAACAGTCGTCGTGACAAACATGGCGCGCTGCTGGATGCCGAGATCCTCTCGGAAGTCTACCTGGTGATGACAGGCGGGCAGGAGAGTCTGCTGCTTGACGGAGATGATTCTGATGCAGGTAATGGCAATCATAGTAGAAGAGTCAACCTGGAGGGTGAGCTTGTGCTGATGTCAGTCGATGCGGATGACCTGCAGGCGCATGAGGAGTATCTGAATCGTCTGCAGCAGCAAACAGATGGCCACTGCATGTGGTTGAAGAATTGATTAACTATGCAGACAATTGAAGAGACAATCGGAAATACCCCGCTGGTGCAGTTATCCCGTATTGTTCCCGGGGGAGCGGGCAGGGTGCTGGTCAAACTCGAGGGGAATAATCCGGCCGGATCGGTCAAGGATCGTCCGGCGTTGTATATGATCAGCGGCGCAGAGGAGCGCAGGGAGATTCACAAGGGAGACCGCCTGCTTGAGTCGACCAGCGGCAATACCGGGATTGCGCTGGCCATGGTGGCTGCGATCAGGGGTTATCGCATGACACTGGTCATGCCCGAGAATATGAGCCTGGAGCGGCGCGCCATCATGAAAGCCTATGGCGCCGAAATTTTGCTGGTGAGCAAGGAGCAGGGTATGGAGGGCGCCAGGGACCTGGCAGAACGAATGGCTGCAGATGGGGAGGGATTCCAACTCAATCAGTTTGCCAATATCGATAACCCGCGTGCTCACTATGAAACCACGGGCCCTGAAATCTGGCGTGATACCAATGGAGAGATCACCCATTTTGTCAGCGCCATGGGAACCACCGGCACCATCATGGGGACTTCACGTTATCTCAAGGAGGTCAACCCGGAGATCCGGGTTGTTGGCGTACAGCCCGATGCAGATTCCAGCATTCCGGGCATTCGCCGCTGGCCGGAGGAGTATCTTCCGTCAATTTTTGAGGAGTTCCGTGTTGATCGTGAGCTCGATGTTAGTCAACAACAGGCGGAGGAGATGACGCGCAGGCTGGCGGCAGAGGAGGGCATATTTGCTGGTGTCTCCTCCGGCGGGGCGGTGCATGCTGCGATCAATGTTGCAATCGAGAATCCCGGAGCCACAGTGGTGGTGATCATCTGCGACCGTGGAGACCGCTATCTCTCAACCGGCGTCTTTCCAGCGGAATGAAATCACACAAGAATATTAACCACAGATGAACACGGATAGACACAGATATTTTTATTCCGCTGCCACCATAAAACCTAAAACCTAACCCCTAACCCCTAAAACCTTCCCCCATGAAACAACTCTTTGTCAACCTGGAAACATTGCCTGATATAGACGGCGCACGACTTATGTTCGAACTGCCGGCAGAGCTTCAGGATACAGATGTCGCCAAGGTGCTTTTTCATCAACACGTCTCCACCCGGGGACGCGACAAGATTTTTCTGCAGCCATGGCAGGCGCGCATTTCAGTTGTCTGCGTGATCGTTATCAGCGATGCCGACGCTGAGCTGTTCAGCTTTGACATACCGCAGAGTGACGAGGTGGAGTTGCTGCAAAAGCTGTACGAATTCCTCAACTGCTCAACAGACTCCTTTTGCTGGGATCAGGGACGTGATCTCAATGCGTTGTTACAGATACGTTCCATGATTCATGAGTTGAAATTTGATGCAACACCGCTGCGAACTGTTGAGCAGCGTCTGCGTATGCAACCGGGAAGCAACTCACTCGAAGCGATTGCAGCACGCTTCGGTCTGCAGGGAATCGCCATGCAGGGAGACGAACTCAGCTGGAATCTGTATCGACAGCAGGGTATCGACCCCTTGAGCAGGCGCTGCCGTACGAATGTCATTGCCACAGCACAGCTTGGCCTGCGTCATCTGTTGACCACGGGCAAAATTGACCGGCAGCGCTTCAATCAATTAGCAGCTGCTTGTGGTGAGCTCTGATGGGGCGTCGCAGAAGAGGCGGAAAGAAGATCCCGCAGGGCAGCTTCGAGGCTGAAATAGAGTCCCTGAGCCATGATGGCCGCGGGGTGACTCACATTGATGGAAAAACCGTTTTTATCCATGGCGCACTGCCTGGCGAAAAAGTGACTTTCAACTATACACGCTCGCAGCGCCGCTACGACGAGGGCGTTGTTGATGAAATTCTGCAGGCATCGTCACAGCGGGTGGAACCGGGCTGCGAGAATTTTTCGCTCTGCGGCGGCTGCAGTCTGCAGCACCTGGGTGCTGAGCATCAGATCACTTACAAGCAGCAGACTCTGCTGGACGCCTTTCAGCATATTGCCGGCATCGAGGCGCAAACGGTCATGCCGCCTCTGATTTCAGAGCCATGGGGTTACCGCCGCAAGGCGCGCCTCGGGGTTAAATATGTCGCCAAAAAAGGCAAGGTGCTGGTTGGTTTTCGTGAACGCGGCTCCTCCTTCGTGACCGTGATGCAGCGCTGTCCGGTATTGCATCCAGCTATCGGTGAAAAACTGGGAGCACTGGCGGAAGTGATTCAATCACTCAGTGTACGTGACAAAATACCGCAGATTGAAGTGGCGATGGGAGATGAGAGCATCATTCTCATTTTCAGGCTGCTGTCACCGCTCTCTGATGATGATGCTGAAATCCTGGGAAGCTACTGTCGTCAGCAAAAATGGCACTGCTATATCCAGGAGGGAGGTCCGCAGACAGTCAGACCACTCAGTGGTGATGCTGTCACACTGAGCTATCACCTTCCGCAGCAGCACCTGCAGTTTGAATTTCTGCCGACGGATTTCACCCAGGTCAATACGATGATCAACCGCCGGATGATCAGCCAGGCGATGCAGTGGCTGAATCCTCAGTCCGATGAAACAATCCTCGATCTTTTCTGCGGTCTGGGAAATTTCACTCTGCCGCTGGCGCAACTCTGCAACAGCGTCACTGGCGTTGAAGGCGATGCAGCCCTGGTTGAGCGGGCACGGCAGAATGCTGACAACAACGGCATCGCCAATGTTGATTTCCATGTCGCCAATCTCTATGAACCGGATGATGATCAGCCCTGGATGCAGCAGCATTATGATGCGGTGCTGCTCGATCCGCCCCGCAGCGGCGCACAGGAGATCATTCCATTGCTGCCTCGACTCGACGCCAGACGAATTCTTTATGTCTCCTGCTACCCTGGAACACTCGCACGGGATGCAGCTCTGCTGGTCAGGGAGCATGGCTATCGCCTGCTGCAGGCAGGCGTCATGGATATGTTTCCACATACAGCGCATGTCGAGTCGATGGCGCTGTTTGTACGCAAGTGATTTAATTGTCATTTCGAGGAACGGGATTGCCGCGCTCTGCTCGCAATGACGGTATAGTAGTCATTGCGAGGAACGAAGCAATCTCGGTTTTGATGGAGTACCAGGAGATTGTCGCGTTTCGCTCGAAATTGCTGGATAAATCTCAACTTCCGATATTATATTAGACAAGATCCTATGAAACAGATAACTGTCACAACCCTTGCCGCAATGAAAAACAAAGGTGAAAAAATTGCGGTGCTCACCTGTTACGACGCCTCCTTCACCACTGTGCTGGAAGAGGCCGGTGTCGAGGTGCTGCTGGTGGGCGATTCGCTCGGCATGGTCATCCAGGGTCGCGACAGCACCCTGCCTGTTTCCATTGACGCGATGGTCTATCACGCCTCCTGTGTTGCACGAGTGCGCAAGAGCGCCTTGTTGATGGTGGATATGCCCTTTCTCAGCTACGCGACTGTCGATCTCGCCATCGCCACGGCCACGCGCCTGATACGGAAGGGCGGAGTGCAGATGGTCAAACTCGAAGGGGGTGCGCAGCAGCTCGAGACAGTCCGCATACTCTCACAAAATGGCGTGGCGGTATGTGCACACCTTGGCTTGCAACCGCAATCCGTCCACAAGCTTGGCGGCTATCATGTGCAGGGGAGGGATGACAAGCAGGCATCACAAATGCTCCGCGATGCGATTGAATTGCAGTCGGCAGGAGCGCAGCTTCTGGTGCTCGAGTGTGTTCCGTCAATCCTTGCGGCCGAGATCACCTGTTCACTGGAGATTCCTGTGATTGGTATCGGCGCAGGCGCTGACACCGATGGGCAGGTGCTGGTGCTGCACGACATTCTGGGACTCACTTCAGGCCATGTTCCAAAATTTGTCAAAAATTTTATGCAGCAGGGCGGCACGATCCAGGATGCAGTCGGCGCCTATGTTGCAGCAGTCAAAGATGGCTCCTTTCCTGCGGCAGAGCACTGCTTCACATGAAAACAGTCAACACCATTGATGCATTGCGTCACACAGTTTCCACCTGGCGCTGCCGCGGTGAGCGCATCGCTTTTGTCCCTACCATGGGAAATCTGCATGACGGGCATCTTGCGCTGATCGATGAAGCGAAAAAACAGGCTGACCGAACTGTTGCCAGCATCTTTGTCAACCCGCTGCAGTTTGGTGAAGGTGAGGATTTCGAGACCTATCCGCGAACCATGGCAGAAGACAGCAGCCAGCTGGCCAGCCGGGGTGTCGATCTGCTGTTTGCTCCGTCTGTCGAGGTGATGTATCCGCAGACGAGACAGCAGCAGACCCGGGTAGAAGTCCCTGATGTCTCTCATATTCTCGATGGTGAGTTTCGCCCAGGCTTTTTTGTCGGCGTCGCCACCGTGGTATGCAAGCTCTTCAACATGGTGCAGCCGGATATTGCCGTTTTTGGCGAGAAGGATTTTCAACAGCTGCATATCATACGCCGCATGGTGAAGGATTTGCAGATGCCTATCGAGATCGCCGCCTCGCCGACGGTGCGCGAATCCGATGGGCTGGCGATGAGTTCGCGCAACAGCTACCTGGATGCCCAACAGCGCAAAACCGCCCCGCTGATCTACCGCTCCCTGCTACAGGCAGCCGGTGAAATAGAGCGAGGGGAAGATGATTATGCGCAGCTTGAGAGAGTTGCCACAGCCACACTTGAAGATGCCGGATTTGTTGTAGATTACTTTACGCTGCGCAATACAGAGACTCTCAATCCGGTGAACGCAGGGGAGAGCAACCTGGTGATCCTGACAGCCGCCCGGTTAGGTCAGACGAGGTTGATCGACAACATCGTCATTTCACAATAACCTGGAAATTGCAAATTTTTCGCGATGACAAATCTTGTCATGACGCCAAGGGTATCCTGAGCATGGTTTAAATCTCAGGGATGAAGTAATTCTCATCTATCTTCCCGAGTATGCCATAGCCGCAAAATGTAGATGCATGCTTTCTGAATCTCATAGCGCATCTCGTAGTGGCCGGCAATAATCCTGCGTACTTCGCGCGGATCGAACTCGAATAGCTGTTCGCCAATACGAGGATTCTCCAACAGGGTTTCCGGCGCTGTGATCAGCATCTGAACGGTGTCTGCTGCTGCATGCTGATTCACGCTCGCCAGAAATTCATACAGTCGCGCCAAATCCGATAGCGCCTTGCCCGTCCATTTCAGTTCCATCAGCGGGGCAGTGGCAATGGGCTATTGGTGGTGAGGCTATCAGCCCACGCCTGAACTGCCTGGTGATCAATGACCTCACCAGCGTCTACGTCGGCTAGCGCTTGTTGCGTCAGACGACTGCGCTCCTCTTCCTGACTGATCCAGGCAGCCAGCGCCTGTTTTACGATCCAGCCACGGGAGCGTTCCAGGCGAGTCGCCATCATGTCGACCTTATTAGCCAGCGGCAGTGGCACATGTGCGGTAAGCACCCTGGTATCTGTTTGGGACATCTTGTTTCCTGGAGAACTGAGCATGATTCCATCATAGTGATTAGAAATGATTAATGCAAGTGAATCAATCCCGTCATTGCGAGCACAGCGCGGCAATCTCCATTCCCGATGTCTCTCCGAACAAAATCGTGGGAAACCAATGAAAAATTTGCTATCTGACCAGGGGATATGCGTTCCCACGCGGAAGCGTGGGAACAGGGGGCAAAGCAGTGTAAAAGACTATTTTGCGGGTGTTGCTTCTGACTTTTCGGCAGGAGCAGCCATCTGCGGAGAGGAGACTTTGACGTCCTTGCTCATTTCGGCAAGCAGTGCGCGCAATTTCTCACCCTTTATCTGCTGTTCCAGTTGTGGCTTGACGCTCTCGAGTGTCGGCGGCTCCTGGTCACGACTATCTTCCAGAATAATGACATGCCAGCCAAACTGGGTTTTGACAGGCTCTTTGGTGTACTTGCTTTTTTCCATTGCAACCAGGGCATTGCGAAAAGGTTCGACCATCATCTCCGGGCTGAACCAGCCGAGGTCTCCGCCATCTTTGCCTGTCGGGCCTGTGGAGTTCTCTTTTGCGAGTTCGGCAAAATCAGCACCGCCATCCAGCTTGCCGATCAACTCCTTTGCTTTTGCTTCATCTTTGACAAGGATATGACGCGCCTTATACTCAACTGATTTGCTATCTTTGAAAGATTTGTCGTAAGCCGCTTTGAGTTCGTCATCGCTGACGGTCTGTTGTTGCATCAACTCGCTGAGTGCAGCATCTCTGAGGACGATGCGCGTATACATGGCGATAGCATCCTTGACCTCGGTGCGGTCGACAACACCCAGTTTTTTGGCTTCCTCACTGAGCAGTACAGTGGTGATCAGTTCACTGACAATCTGGTTCTGCGCCTGCTGTGGATCCTGCGGCAACGGCGGTCCCTGGCGGCTGTCACGGTATGTCAGCAGCGCGGGCATGCTGATATCGATACCGTTGATTGTCAGGACAGGACCCTGCGGCATGGCAGGAGTTTCAGCCGCCTGGAGGAGAGATGTGGTTAACAGCAATGTGCTGGCAAGTATGGTTTTTTTCATTTAGAAAACTCGTTTGAATGGTTTAATGGTTACATGTGAATAGACACCGGCATGCTGGTACGGGTCGTCAGCGGCCCATTGTTCAGCATCTGCCAGCGATGAAAATTCGGCAACGATGAGGCTGCCGCTGAATCCCTCCTCACCGGGATCCTCGGTGTCGATAGCAGGATGGGGACCCGCGATCAGCAAACGCCCATCGTCGCGCAACGCCTCGAGGCGTTGCAGATGCGCTGGTCTTGCAGCAAGACGTTTTTCAAGGCTGTTGGAGATATCCCCGGCGATAATGGCGTAGTACATCACTCTTCTTCAGTGGTTGATTGATTGGCCGTTTGATTGATCATTTCATGGTGCTGCATATGCCTGGCGATATAGAATCCCTGCGCCAGGGCAAACAGGAAAGTCAGGCCCATCAGGCCATACAGCTTGAAGTTGACCCATGCATCTTCGCTAAAGTTGAACGCGACTGCAACATTTAATCCGCCCAGAACAATAAAAAAGAGGATCCATGCCACATTCAGGCTCTTCCACTTGCTCTCCGGCAGCTCCACATTGGCTTCCATCATGCGTTGCGGCAGTGTCTTCCCGCCGATAAATGGCGCTATGATGAAGGCCGATGCAAACAGCCAGTTGACAATCGTAGGCTTGA
>JADWMH010000054.1 GCA_015767355.1 Gammaproteobacteria bacterium | reverse complement strand
ACGCTCCGTACAAAAGGAGTTGGTAAAACCCCATCCATCACTGGGGCCTTTACCAGCGTCAGAGAGATCCTGACTGTAGGGAGGCAGCTCGAAAGTAAATGAATTTTCAGGCTCGATTTTGCCACTCTCGTTATTGAAACGCCAGTAGGTCAGACCTCCGCGATATTTCTCGTTGAACTCTTCGAGTGGAACAAACTCATCACCGTAGGGAGCCGCGTACTGAGTCGCCTCCATGACGTAGTCGGTATCCTGGGTAACGAAGGCGCCGCCATGCTCGGAACGGAACAGTGGATTGACGACGATCTGCTTGGTTTCGAAATCGTGCAGGTCAATCACAGCAAGTCGCGGGTTGGCCTTGTCATTGATAAAGAGATAACGACCATCGCTGTCGCCTTTTGTCTCCGAAAGTGCCGGGTGATGGGTATCACCAAAGGTGATATCCTTGCCCATGATGCGCCCCTGGGCCAGCACGGCCTTGGACTCGTCATCAAAACCATAACCCTGCCATGGTTCCGGGGTGAAGACACCGATGTATTTCAGAATGCGCATCGATGGAATGCCGTAGACGATCACATGTCCACTCTGACCGCCTGAACTGAATGCCAGGAATTCATCGCGTCCGCCTGTCGGGGTATAGGTCTTGGCTGCCGCCAGAATATTTTTTTCAGTCAGCCCGCGGCGCTCCATAACCTGCTTCAGATCTTCTGCAGCAATTGATGGCGCAGCGATCGCCAGGCCAAGAAGGCCTGCAGCGAGCGATGTTCCCGTTAGTTTTAGTCTTACACTCATTTTTCTTCCTCGTTAATGAAATAGCTACCAGCACATCGAAGCATGAATTCGATTGTCATCTGTGAGGGCGATAGTGCTTGATGAAACAGACTGTGTCAAATCACACACACAAAAAAACGTTTAATATCTAAGAACAGATCACATCAAAAGCACTGCGTTGCACCACAAGATTCTTTTAGAATCAGGAAGATAAGTAAAGACCATTTTGATGCATAAAGAGTTGATCCAGATCAATTAAAAGAGAAAAGCGTGTGAAATGACACAGTTTGCAGCGTGGAATAGCCGCAATTGGACCGAGATAATTGGCTGAATCAGGGGTAGTTATGATCGCTGAAGGTGAAAATCAGGGCAATGAGGGGGTTATTGAGAGGTGTAAAATAAAGTGTAGAGAGGGTGTAAAGAGATAGGATGCTCACAGAGTGGTGCGAGGAATCTCTCTAAGCAAATCACCTCATATTTTCATGAATCTATTTTATGAGTAAGTTTTTCGCTGCATTTTCAGCATCCTGAAGTATCAGAAAAGGCCCTTTGCTGTGGCGCTGAGTCCTCGCTTTGAAGTACCACCCTGTTTTCGTGAACAGCGGCGTCAGATGAAAAAAACAGACCTTTTTAGTTGCGTAACGAGCAGCCAACATTGTTCAATACTCCTGTTTTTATAGGCTTTGATAATTATCAAAATGGATATAAGCAAAAATAACTGATTTCAACCCTGTTTGCAATTGAAAAAACGTTATGCCATTGAGAAAGTGGCTAGGCTCCATCTATCGTGGGTGGCCAAATTGGCCAACAATTCTAAAATTATAGAGAGATACTCGCCACGAAGCACACGAAGACATTTTTTATCAACTTGATTCTTCGTGATCTTCGTGCGCTTCGTGGTAAAAGTCTTTTAAGATATCGACACTCCATTGGTGCATTGAGAAGTGCTACAAATTTACAGCATGTGTGGATAGAGCCCATTTCTTGGGTATAATCCGTTGCAATGTATCCTACACACGCCATTTAGGTATCCAACATGGTTCATCATCACGCAAAAACAAAATTTATTCCGCTACGCATCGCTGTCATGACGGTCTCCGATTCACGCACCGAGGAGAACGACACCTCCGGCAAGACCCTGGTCGACAAGTTGACTGCCGCCGGCCATCAGCTGGCTGAAAAACGGATCGTCCCGGATGACATCTACGACATGCGCGCCGTAGTATCGGGCTGGATTGCTGACCCTGAAGTCTCCGTCGTGATCAGCACCGGCGGTACAGGCCTGACTGGTCGGGACAGCACCCCGGAAGCGATGAAGCCACTCTATGACAAGGAGATCGAGGGTTTTGGCGAGCTTTTCCGTCATCTCTCCTATGCCGAAATCAGCACCTCGACGATACAGTCACGCGCTATCGCAGGCGTCGCCAATGGCACCGTGCTGTTCTCCCTGCCGGGTTCATCCGGGGCTTGCCGCACCGGCTGGGATCAGATTATTGTGCATCAACTCGACGGCGACTACCGCCCCTGCAACCTGATCGAAATTATGCCGCGCATGATGGAGCATCTACGGAGCGAATCATGAGCGATTGCGGCTGTGATGCAATCAATAGCCAGCTGACGCCCTTTGCCGAGGCGCTGGAAACGATTCTCAAGCAGGCAAAAACTGTCACCGGGAGCGAAACGCTCAAACTTGAGGAGGCAAGCGGGCGCATTCTGGGGGCAGCACTGCAGTCACCGGTCGATGTCCCACCCGCCGACAACAGCGCCATGGACGGCTATGCCGTACGATGTGCGGATCTCGGCGATGGCGACACCAGGCTGCCGGTCTCTCAACGCATCCCCGCCGGTGTAATGGGATTGCACCTGCAGACCGGCAGCGTTGCCCGCATCTTTACCGGTGCGCCAGTTCCACCAGGCGCCGACGCCGTGGTGATGCAGGAGCATACGACTGCTCACGATGACGGCAGCGTCACCATTCACCAGGCAGTCACTGTTGGAACCAATATTCGCTGCGCCGGAGAAGATATCACCAAAGGCTCTGCCATTCTGGAGCCCGGCATGCGTCTGCGCCCCCAGGATCTGGGACTGGCCGCTTCGGTCGGCATTGGCGAACTGGCCGTCACACGCCGCCTCAAGGTCGCCACATTTTTTACTGGCGATGAACTGGTTAATCCGGGCAACAAGCTGGCGCCGGGGCAGATCTATAACTCCAACCAGTTCGCCATCAACAGCCTGCTGCAGAAGCTCGGCTGCGAAGTAATCAACCTCGGTATTGTCGAAGATACGCTGGAGGCCACCCGCAGCACCCTGAAAAATGCCGCGCGGCAGGCGGATCTTGTCATCACCAGCGGCGGCGTCTCCGTCGGTGACGAGGATCATGTACGCACCGCTCTCGAAGAGCTGGGTGAACTCTGCATGTGGCGCATCTCCATCAAACCGGGAAAACCGCTGGCATTTGGCCATATTGGAGAGACCCCTTTTCTGGGACTTCCCGGCAATCCTGTCTCCGCCTTCGTTACCTTCCTGCTGTTTGTACGCCCCTTCATTCTCACCCAGTTGGGAGTGAAAGATGTGCATCCGCGGCAGATTATTGCGCGCGCCGCCTTCAACTGGCCGAATGAGGTCAAGCGGCGCGAGTATGTCAGGGCGCGCCTGCAAACCGGCGCAGACGGCCAGCCCGAAATCAGCATCTACGACCACCAGGGCTCCGGAGTACTCTCCTCGACCAGCTGGGCGCATGGCCTTGCCGTGCTGAAAGAGGGCTCCAGCGTAGCCATGGGTGACAACGTCGCCTATATTCCCTACTCCGAGTTACTCTAAAACGGGTTATTTGATGGCAACAATCCTCTATTTCGCTCGCCTCGGTGAGCAGCTGAAAACATCTTCAGAGCAAATTTCGCTAAATGACATGAGCACCGTCAGACAGCTGGTTGACCACCTGCTAGACCGTGGTGAACCCTGGAGCAGCGAATTCGAAAGCGGCAGAGTGCTGGTGGCGATCAACCAGGAGATGTCCGGTTTCGACAGCGCTATCAGTGACACTGATGAAATCGCTTTTTTCCCGCCTGTGACGGGTGGATGAGTCAATTATTGACAATAACTCTCGCAAAGCTTCCGCGTCCTGCTTACGCCCCTCACCTACATCCATGTAGGCGAAGGCGCAAAGCCCGCCAAGAAAAACCTTTGCGCTCTTGGCGTCTTTGCGAGAGACAATTTGATGCGGTTCATGTGGTGGTTGAGGATTCAAAAATGAGCAGGATAAGCGTCCAGGAACAGGATTTCGATGTCACTACAGAGTTGCAGGCGATCTGTGACGCACGCACGGATATCGGCGCCACGGTGACATTTGTCGGTCTGGTCAGAGATATGAATCTCGATGATTCGGTCTCCGGTATGACCCTGCAGCACTACCCCGGAATGACCGAGAAGGCGCTGCACAAAATCGTGGCCGAAGCGTCGCAGCGATGGGAAGTGCAGGATGCCACCATCATCCATCGTGTCGGCGAACTCAGCCCCGGCGACCAGATTGTACTGGTGTGCATCGCCAGCAGCCATCGTCATGACGCCTTCGAGGCCTGCTCATTCATCATGGACTACCTCAAGACCCGGGCGCCCTTCTGGAAGAAAGAGATGCTCAAGGATGGCTCATCACGCTGGGTTGACGCACGTGAAAGCGATGACCACGCAGCAGGCCGCTGGGAAAATTGACCACAGTCCTATCGCTCGTTCCTCAGTACCTGCAAGCTCTTTTTTAACCACGGAACACACAGACCACACAGAATTCATAAAGTTGTTTTTTTGATAGGATGTGCTGAGTGAAACGAAGCGCATCAACATGGCATAGGTATTGATGCGCCTCGTGCCTCGACACATCCTATACATAATCAAGCACACGGGCATATTGAGAAGTTACGATTTTTCCGTGTCATCCGTGTGTTCCGTGGTTCACTTCTTTATGATTCAACAGCCTCCCCTGGTTATTTCAAAATCTGATGCGGTAGCCAGGTTGCCAGCTGCGGCCAGAGCGCAAGCATTCCCAGCATCAGCAGCTGAATCATAATGAACGGAATCACACCCCGGTAGATCATCGCCGTGGTCACCTGCGGCGGCGCCACCCCACGCAGATAGAAGAGCGCAAAGCCAAACGGCGGGGTCAGGAATGATGTCTGCAGATTCAGCGCGATCATCACGCCAAGCCAGATGGGGTCGAGCCCCATTGCCAGCAGGATCGGACCAACGATGGGAACGACGACGAAAGTAATCTCGATAAAATCGAGAATAAAACCCAGCAGAAACATCACCAGCATGACAATGATCACAGCGCCGGCGACCCCCCCCGGCAGTTCCTTGAGAAACTCCTCGATCAGCACATCGCCGCCAAAACCACGAAACACCAGTGAGAACAGCGAAGCGCCGATCAGTATCATGAACACCATGCTGGTAACTTTGGTCGTCTCCAGCGTCACCTCCCGCAGGGTTTCCCGATTGAGTTTATGGCGCGTTGCCGCCAGCAGCATAGCGCCGATGGCTCCAACGGAGGCGGCTTCGGTCGGCGTGGCGAAACCACCCAGGATCGAGCCCAGTACGGCGACAATCAGCAGCAGCGGAGGAAGCAGCGCTTTGGCGACAGCAAACCAGCCGTTGCCCCCATCCCCTCTCTCCTGCTCAGGGATTGCAGGCACGCGCTGCGGACGCACCATCCCCAGCACCAGCAGATAGAGGATATAGAGGAGTACCAGCAGCAGACCGGGGATCAGTGCGCCAACGAACAGATCGCCAACTGACAGCGTCTCCGGCGACCACACCCCCATATCCAGCTGCGCCTGCTGGTAGGCCGAAGAGAGTACATCGCCCAACAGCACCAGAATGATCGATGGCGGAATGATCTGCCCGAGGGTTCCCGAGGCGCAAATAATGCCTGTTGCAACAGCAGGGTCATAGTTGCGGCGCAGCATCGTCGGCAGTGACAATAACCCCATGGTGACAACCGTAGCGCCGACGATGCCGGTGCTGGCGGCAAGCAGCATGCCGACGAGCGTCACCGAGATGCCCAGCCCGCCGTGCATCTTGCCAAACAGCGCCGCCATGGTATCGAGCAGATTCTCAGCAATTTTGGAGCGCTCCAGCATCACGCCCATGAAGACAAACAGCGGTACTGCAATCAGCGTCTCGTTGATCATGATACCGTAGAGGCGATTCGGCAGTGCAGCCAGGAAAGCACTGTCGAAGTAGCCGCCAAGAGTGCCAAGAAAAGCAAACAGCAAGGCTGTTCCACCCAGTGCAAAAGCCACAGGATAGCCCAGCAGCAACACCACGCAGACAGCGACAAAAAGCCACAGCGGCAGCAACTCAGCCATCGTGTCGACGCACAACCGAGAGAGATTGCAATAGCATTACCACGGCCTGGACCAGCAGCAGCAGTGGCAGCAACAGCATCAGTGTCTTGAGGAGAAAAACCAGCGGCAATCCACCAGCCTCACGCGAGCCTTCGAGCACGCTCCATGACTGAAAGACGTAATCCCAGCTTGACCAGAGGATGAACAGCGCGACAGGAATCAACAAAAACAGCGTGCCGAAGAGATCAACGATTGCCTGGCCACGCCGGCTGAATTTTCGATAGAAGATATCTACCCGGACATGCCCCTGATGCTTCAGGGTATAGGAGATGCCGAGCATAAAGACTGCGGCATGCATGTAGGTGACTGACTCCTGCAACCAGATCCAGCCGAGATCAAAAGTGTAGCGCAGCACCACCACGATAAAGGTGACGACCACCATCAGCAGCGTCAGCCACGAGACGCTGCGGCCTGTCCACTCATTGATCTGCTGCAGCACTCCTTCCCGGCTTGAGGCTGGAGTTGCTGCAGGCGTCACCACTTCTTGATAGACCACATCTGCGTAGGCGCATCCGGTGAACCTCCGGCCGGCCTGCTCGCCTCATCACCGATCTCACTACCGAGAAAGCTATAGGGCTTGGTGCGATCCGGGGCGATATCCACCCTGTTGCGGCCCTGCTTGTCGCGATGCTCATAGATATCGACACGATCGCCCTCGATGATTTTGACACTCTCGGTTTCATAAGCCTCAGGCTCAGCGGCGGCGATGGATGAGAGAAACAGCAGTGCAGTTGCACCAACAGTTGAAAATTTCATAAATAATTACCAGTTAGAAAGATAGGTTTTAGGTTTTAGGTTTTATGTGATGTGCTAAAGTCGCAGCAGCATCTCTTGCTCTTCAGCCGAGGGCTCAAGGCTGCGGCCCTCATAGTGATGAAAAATCGCATCCACCACCTCTTTAGGTTCATCGATCACCTGGATCAAATCCATATCTTCCGGGCTGATCATGCCGTTCTTGTTCAAAGCCTCTTCAAACCACTCCAGCAGGCCGCTCCAAAATTCAGATTCAACCAGAATAATTGGAATATTGCGGCTTTTTCCCGTCTGGATCAGGGTCAGCATCTCGGCAAATTCATCCAGTGTGCCAAAACCGCCCGGCATCACCACATAGGCAACAGCGTGTTTGACAAACATCACCTTGCGCGCAAAGAAGTGTTTAAAATCGACACTGACATCCTGATAGGGATTGCCCAACTGCTCATGAGGCAGCTGAATATTGACGCCTATGCTCTGGGACTTGCCCATTTGCGCACCGCGATTGGCAGCCTCCATGATTCCGGGACCACCGCCGGAGACCACCGCAAAGCCGCTGTCTGACAGCAGGCAGGAGATTTCAACCGTTTTTTGATACCAGGGATGCTCTTGCGGAGTTCTCGCCGAGCCAAAAACACTCACTGCCGGATGAATACAGCCCAACTTCTCGAAGCCCTCGACAAATTCGGCCATGATCTGGAAAACACGCCAGGATTCCCGGGGATTGTGCTTATCACTACGCATAAATAGAAATCACATATAATCGTTGCTCTTCAGTGACGATAATAACATCACCTATCAGGAACGCTGCGACTAAATCATGGCCAGGATGCAACTCAATGAGCAGCAGATGAATGCTGTGCGTTATCTTGACGGCCCGTTGCTGGTTTTGGCGGGCGCCGGTTCCGGAAAAACCGGCGTTATTACTCAAAAAATCGCCTGGCTGATTGAACAACAGGGAATTCCTGCACGAAACATTCTGGCCGTCACCTTTACCAACAAGGCCGCCAGGGAGATGAAGGGACGAGTCAGCGGCTTGCTTGACGGCAACAAAAGCCGTGGACTCCGGGTCAGCACATTCCACCAACTGGGTCTCAGCATTCTGCGGCAACAATACAGGGAGGCGGGGTTAAAATCAGGTTTCACACTGCTGGATGAACAGGACACCCTGCCGCTGATCAAAGAACTGCTGCATGAACATGATGCCGAGCATGTCAGTGCGGTACGCTGGCAGATCTCCGCATGGAAGAATATGATGCTTACGCCAGCGCTGGCCGAGGCAGCAGCCGATGATCAGCAGAGCCTGCATACAGCCCTCTGCTATGGCGCTTACGAACGCAGCCTGCGTGCTTACAATGCTGTCGATTTTGATGATCTGATTTGGCTCCCGGTCAAGCTCTTCAATGACAATGCAGAGATACTGGAGCGCTGGCAGGGACGGCTGCAATATCTGCTGGTCGATGAATACCAGGACACCAATCTCAGTCAATATGCATTGATCAGGCATCTCGCCGGAATTCGCCAGGCATTGACAGTGGTCGGTGACGATGACCAGTCGATCTACGCATGGCGCGGAGCAAATCCGGAGAACATGCTGCAGCTGAAAAAGGACTTCCCGCGTCTAAAAGTGATCAAGCTGGAGCAGAATTACCGCTCTGTCAGCACCATTCTCATAGCAGCCAATGCCCTGATCGCCAACAACCCGCACCTGTTCGAAAAACGCTTGTGGAGTGCGCTGGGATCCGGCGACAACATTCGAGTGATGCAGTGCAAGGATGAAGAGCATGAGGCTGAACGAGTCATCTCCGACATCCTGGTGCAAAAATTTCAGGGGAGAGCGCCGGGTGATATTGCCATACTCTACCGGGGCAATCACCAGGCGCGCCTGTTTGAAAAGGCGCTGCGGCAGCATGACCTGCCCTATTTTCTCAGCGGCGGACAGTCATTCTTCGGCCGCGCCGAGATCAAGGACACTATGGCTTTTTTACGCCTGATTGCCAATCCGGACGACAACAGCGCCTTCCTGCGCATCATCAATGTTCCCCGCCGTCAAATCGGACCTGCGACACTGGAAAAACTCGGCGCCTACGCCAACCAGCGCGACATCAGTCTGCTGAGCGCCTGCGGCGAGTTTGGACTCAACGAGTGCATGGATACAAGAAGGCGCGGAATTCTACAGGAATTTTACGACTGGATGCAGCACCAGCAGCGTAAAACCGCTGAACTGGGTGCAGCCGAAGCTCTCACAAGTTTGCTCTATGAAATTGACTACATGGCGATTCTTCGAGACAGGAGCTCCTCGGAAACTGTGGCACAGCGCCGCTGGAATAACATCGATGAATTGCTGGAGTGGCTGCAGAGACTTCAGCAGGATGCGAAAAACGAACCGCACGAACTGGTCAACCACCTGACGCTCATCGATATCCTTGAGCGTCAGGATGAAGATAGCGACGGGGAACGCATCTCCCTGATGACCCTGCACTCCGCCAAGGGACTCGAGTTTCCGCTGGTCTACCTGGTCGGCATGGAGGAGGAACTGCTGCCGCATCGTGTCAGCATCGAAGAGGAGAACATCGAGGAGGAGCGCCGCCTCGCCTATGTCGGCATCACCCGCGCACGCACTAACCTGGTCATGAGCCTGGCCAGACGCCGCAGACGTTATGGAGAGTGGATACTGTGCGAGCCGAGTCGCTTCCTGGATGAAATACCCGAAGAGTGTCTTCAATGGGAGGGAGAGAAACAGCAGAAACAGGTGACCAGAGAGACCGGCAAGGCGCACCTGGCAAACATCCGTGCACTGCTCGACAACACCTGAATTATCCCTCTCCCGCCGGGAGAGGGAATGCACCCCTTCTCCCCGGGGGAGAGGGCTGGGATAAGGGGGATCCCCGTTACTGAGCAAGCACCCAGGCAACAATGGTAGAAATATCTGCATCGCTGACATGGGCATTCGGCGGCATCGGAATTTGACCCCATACGCCGACACCACCAGCCTTCACTTTCGCAACCAGCGTATCCAGCGCAGCAGGATCATCCTTGTATTTGGCAGCCACCTCTTTGTAAGCAGGCCCAACGAGTTTCACATCGACCTGGTGACACGCCATACAGGCGCTGCTGGTCGCCAGCGCAAGTGCATCCGACGCTGCCGGTGCAGCAGGGGCCGCTTCAACTGGAACCGAAGGCGCGGTCTCTGCAGCGGCAACAGGTTCAGGTGCTGTGGATTCAGCAGGTGCTGCTGCAGGTGTTTCTGATGCTGAAGGAGCAGGTTCAGGTGTAGCTGGTGCAGCCTCTGCTGGAGCTGGTTCAGATGCGGCTTTCACAGGCGCCTTTGCCGGGGCAGCTGCACTCTTTCCAGCCACTGCGACAGTAGCCACAGGCGCCAACTGCTCCTTGACAGCGGAAATTTGCTCATCAGTGAGCGGTGCTGTTGCTTCTTCACTACAGGCGGTGAGAGTCAGCACACTCAGTGCAGCAACAACCGGAATTGTCTTTTTTGACCAACGAAAAGATGTCATGTTTTGCTCCTGAAATAGAAATTTCGGTACAGGGAAGGCGCTTGCAAACACCCGTCATTCCGGCATGCTTTCAGCGGAAATGACGTATTGTTGAATTATGCAAGCACCCGGGAATTATTCCGAATATTATATTCCTAAATCCAGGGTGATAGAACCTTCTATTTTCCACTTTCCTGATGAAACTCTTCCTGCTGAACAACTCCTGCACTCACCGAGTTGATTACTCAGCAACATCAACGCGGGAATGACAATGGACAAGAGCCGGTAGTTGCAGTAGTCTATCGTCGCTGTAGATATTGCGTCTCAAATAGACACCCTCGTAATATCAACACACCCTCAATCACGCGCCCGTAGCTCAGCTGGATAGAGTACCGCCCTCCGAAGGCGGGGGTCACAGGTTCGAATCCTGTCGGGCGCGCCA
>JADWMH010000211.1 GCA_015767355.1 Gammaproteobacteria bacterium | reverse complement strand
TTTGTTAAAACAGATGACTGATATGTCATCTCGAACGCATGTGAGAGATCTTGTTTCTCAAGTTGATAAGATTTCTCCTTTCAGTCGAAATGACAGTTTCTAGAGTTTTGTAAAAGGCTTATGGTTTTGAATACGAGAATACTAAAAGGTGATCTATGTTGAAATTGATGAGTGTTGCTTTCGGTTTGTTGCTGCTTTCGGGCTGCGCCTCCTACGGGGTGATCGATAATGATGAGCAAACCGGAGTTGTATCGACACAGGCCTACTCGCTGCATACTGGCAAGGGGAGACGGGATGCCGGCGATATCGTATTGACGCTCGCCTTCTCGGGCGGCGGAACACGCGCCGCCGCACTCTCTTACGGAGTGATGCAGGAGCTGCGCGACACCACAGTCATGGTCAAAGGTCATCGGCATAGTCTCCTCGACGAGGTCGACACCATCAGCTCTGTCTCCGGCGGCAGCTTCACCTCCGCCTACTATGGACTCTATGGAGACCGTATCTTCAAGGATTACGAGCAGGCATTCCTCAGGCGCAACGTCGAGGGCAGCCTGATCCGCGGTTTGTTTAATCCACTGCGCTTGTTCAGCCGCACCGGGCGCACCGAGATGGCGATCAAATACTACGAAAAACATGTGTTCGGTCATGCAACTTTTGCCGACATGCAGCGCCAGGGAGGCCCTCTGATTCTCATCAATGCATCGGATCTGGGATACGGCGTGCGTTTCACCTTTGTGCAGGAGTATTTCAACCTGCTGTGCTCGGACATCTCCACCTACCCGGTGGCGCGTGCGGTGACCGCATCGTCTGCGGTTCCCGTGGTGTTCAACCCGGTGGTGCTCGAAAACTACCGCAGTTGCAAGGGTCAAAAGCCCGAGTGGCTGCTGGCGGCGATGAAGCGCACAGCCAACAATCCCCAGCTGAGCCAGATCGTGGAAGGGCTTAATAGTTACTACAAGGAGGATAATCGCCAGTACGCCCACTTTGTAGACGGTGGCATCACAGACAACCTGGGTTTGCGTGCGCCCTACGAGATTGTCACAACCTTTGGAGGCGCGAGGTCATATATGAAGAGGGTTGGCCTCTCACAGCCGGGCAGCGTGGTGTTCATCTCGGTCGATGCATCAACGAGTCCTGAGCCTGAGATGGATTCGAGCAGGAAGCAGCCGTCGATCAAGGAGACGATTGGCGCCATCTCCGATGCGCAACTGCATCGCTACAACACCGATACCCTGGAGCTGATGGACCATAGCCTCAAGCGCTGGTCGCGGGAGCTGTCGAAACAGGGAAAGCGCGTCAAGCCCTATTTTATCAAGCTCGGCATCGACGATATCAGGCAGCCCGCGGAGCTGCACTACCTCAACCAAATCCCGACCAGCTTCTCGCTGAGCGACGAGCAGGTGGACAGGCTGATCAAAGCCGGCCGCGAGCTGCTGCGCAACAATCCGGACTACAAGCGCTTCCTGGCTAGTATTGGTGGCGCACGCTGATGAACTTTCGACCGGGCAGCCTGATCCTGAAAGCATTCAAAGCACTGGCATACAGTGCTGTTGGCGCACTGGTGGTGCTGGTCATCGGGCTCATTGTCTATATGAACAGCCGTGCGAGTCTCAGTGTCTGGCACCTGGCGGATCTCGACGAGGAGTTCACGGTGGACTCAAAGGTGGAGACCTTCGGGGATTACCTGGCGCTCGAGGATCGTCTCTTCAGGCAGCTTGACGAGTTGGTGTATGCGAAAATAGCACCTGAGCAGCGCCACGCCATCAACCGCTACAACCGCGGGAGCCTGACGGACCCCGAGGGTTTGTCGCACAACTGGAACCGCAGTTTTATCCTACCCAAAGAGAATCCCGGGGCTGCGGTGTTGCTGCTGCACGGGATGTCCGACTCTCCCTACAGCCTGCGCAACCTTGGCGAGCGCCTCAATGCCGCAGGCGCCTATGTGCTCGGCCTGCGGGTGCCGGGTCATGGCACGGCGCCGTCGGGGCTGGTGGAAGTCACCTGGCAGGATATGGCCGCAGCAGTGCGCCTGGCGATGCGTCACCTGGCGCAGCACAGCAATGGTCAACCGCTGTATGTCGTCGGCTACTCCAATGGCGGCGCGCTGGCGGTGCACTATACGCTCTCCACACTGGAAGATGAGGCGCTGCCGAAGGTCGATCGCGTGGTTCTGCTGTCACCCGAGATCGGCGTGACTCCGGCGGCGGCATTTGCAGTCTGGCAGGCGCGCCTGGGACACCTGCTGGGACTCGAGAAGCTTGCCTGGAATGACATCCTGCCGGAGTATGAGGCTTTCAAATACGGCTCCTTCGCAGTCAATGCCGGAGACGTCGTCTATCGGATCACCAGCGAGATTCAGAAACGCCTGACTGCACTGGGCGGGGAGGAGAAGCTGAAAGATATGCCGTCTATCCTGGCATTCACATCGGTGATCGATGCGACCGTTTCTACCCCGGCGCTGGTCAGCGGTCTATTCGATCGGCTGCCGGCCGGTGGACACGAGCTGGTGCTGTTTGACGTCAACCGCATCACAGAGTTGAAGCCACTGATGAAATGGGATCCGGTGAAGGTGGTCCAGGCATTGCAGGCGGATCCGGACAAGACCTATACCCTGAGTCTTGTGACCAATGAGAATGCATTCAGCCGCAAGGTGGTGGTGCGCAGCAAGCGCCCCGGAAAAAAGAAGCTGACTGATTCCAGCACGGGCCTCTCCTGGCCGGATGATATCTACTCCCTGGCGCATGTCGCCCTGCCGTTCCCAGCAGACGATCCGCTATACGGCGGTCACCCTCCGCAGAAGAGCCAGGGGCTTCATCTGGGTGAACTCGCACTACGCGGCGAGCGCGGCGCGCTGCAGATCTCTGCATCCTCCATGCTGCGGCTGCGGTGGAATCCCTTCTATCCCTATGTCGAGGAGAGAGTGCTCAATTTTCTTGATTTAGATAGCACATCGCCTGTGCCATGATATTAGGGATGATGCAGAAATTAAAGTACCAGGATGTGCAGGATTTTTGTTCGTGGTTTTTGTTGCCACGTCGGGCGCATAGTGAACTATGTAACCAAAGTGGCGGCGAAAAGCACGGACAAAAAGATAAGCGAGATTGGTATTTTAATAAATTCCTCATCCCTTAGGCCGTATTCTTTATGTTCATCGGTAAATTACAGGTAGTCGCCTTTATAGTCATTGACTCTCTCGTACTATCCGGCTGTGCCACTCAATCCCCTAGCAATATACACCCGTATACTGAAAGGGGATTGTTTCAGGCCCCCATAATAAACATCAATAACTATAAGTCAGTTCACCGGAGACCGGAAAACCGTGCTGACCTTGCAGCAGTGGTTGCTATTTCCGGCGGTGGAGAACGTGCAGCTAATCTGGGCATAGGTGTATTGGCAGGACTTGAATCAATAAAGCTTTCAAACTCAGGAAGAAATGCTTTGCAGGAGATCGACTATTTCTCTACCGTCTCTGGTGGGGGGCTGGCGGCTGCAACCTATTTTTCAGGTTTATACTCTCACCTGAATTACTATGGCGCTGAAAGCAATCGATCATTTTCTTTCAATAAAGCCCTCAATTCATCACGTGATAATGTAAAAAAAGAATGCAAGAGGAGAAATGTTAAAGCTTATTACAGCACATTTGAGCGCAGTAAACAGGTTGCAGATCCATGCCTGCGTCGACACCTGGCGAGAGACTACCAGAATAATTTAGTGAAGACTTTGATGAATCCAAAGATGCTGTTTACCAGGCTGGATCGTGGTGATATTCTGGAA
>JADWMH010000053.1 GCA_015767355.1 Gammaproteobacteria bacterium | reverse complement strand
CAGATATTCAAATGCCCCGCCATGATAAGCCGCAACTGCACTATCCAGATCTGAATGCGCAGTGATAACAATTACCGGTAGCTCGGGAGTTCCTTCATGCAATCTCTCCAGCAACTCAAGCCCTCCCATACCAGGCATGCGTATGTCGGAGATGATCACATCCGGCTGACTGTTTTTGAGTTGCAGCAAGGCATCTTCGGCATTTTCAAAACTGCTGGTTACTACACCTGCTTTGGCAAGCGCCTTCTCCAGTACCCAGCGGATCGATGCATCGTCATCAATGATCCATACGTCACAGTTGCTTGAATTTATCTCAGTCATTTTCCACAGGAAGGTAGATGGTGAATGTCGTCTTGCCGGGCTCGCTGTCACACTCGATCAGGCCGTGAAAACGGGCAATCAGTGACTGCGCAATCGAGAGTCCCAACCCCATTCCGCCATCACTGGCTGAAATCATAGGTAAAAACAGGGTTTCACGAATCGCATGCGGAATGCCGGGGCCATTATCGGATATCTCGATCTTCGCTACCAGCCGATGACGCTGGCTGCCCAAAGTGAACTGACGCAATATCCTGCTGCGTAGCGTTATCTCTCCATGGTTATCGAGCGCGCGCGCCGCGTTGCGTGCAATATTCAGGAACGCCTGAATCAACTGGTCGCTGTCGCCCTTCAGCAACGGAATGCTGGGATCATAATCCCTGACGATGTTCAGCTGGTCACCGCTCTCTGCTCTCACCAGCTGGCGCACACGCTCCAGCACTTCGTGAATATTCAATTCGGCAAGATGTGGCAGCTTGCTGGGTCCCAGCATCCGGTCCACCAGGTTGCACAGGCGGTCGGCCTCATTGATGATCACCCCGGTATACTCTTTCAGCTCCGCATCCCCGAGTTCCATCTCCAGCAGCTGCGCGGCTCCACGCAATCCGCCCAGCGGGTTCTTGATCTCGTGCGCCAACCCCCGCAGCAGCTCCTGTGACGCCTGCTGCTGGCTGATCAACTGCTCTTCATGAGAGACGCGCACCTGTCGGTCAACCTGTTGCAGTTCCATCATCAATGAATGCTGTCCGGATTCGGAGATAGTCATCACCGTACAATCGACAGTCAGCAGATGATGATGCGTGCGAATCGTGATCTCCCTCTCCGTATAGGAGTTGCGGCTCTCGATCACCTCTCTCAACTTACTACGAGAATCGTCCTGTTCGCATTGAACCAGCTCAAACACCCGCTTGCCAAGCAGATGCCTGAGACTCATGGCAAGCAACACCTCTGCCGCCGGGTTGGCGTACACCAGCTTAAGCTCTTCATCGAACAACAGCACTGAAGTGTGCAGATTGTCGATCAGCTGCTGTTGGAATTTTTGCGCCTGCTGTGACATCTGGGTCAATAACGAAAATTTTGTGCTATTTAATTAGTCGATTATATGATGTCCCACAAGAGCCTGCATGGGAATCATCATTGAAAAAAACCCGCTCCAACAGGTGCGGGTTTTTCGATACAACAGAATGCAGCCTCTTACAGGGAGTAGTACATATCAAACTCAACCGGGTGCGTTGTCATGCGCAGGCGCGTTACCTCTTCCATCTTCAGGTCGATGAAGCCATCGATCAGGTCATTGGTGAAGACGCCGCCGGCATTGAGGAATTCACGATCGGCATCCAGCGATTCGAGCGCCTGATCCAGACTGGAGCAGACTGTTGGTATTGCCAGCGCCTCTTCCCTGGGCAGGTCGTAGAGATCCTTGTCAGCAGCATCTCCTGGATGGATCTTATTCTGGATGCCATCGAGACCGGCCATCATCAATGCGGAAAAGCAGAGATAAGGATTGGCGGTCGGATCGGGGAAACGCACTTCGATGCGGCGTCCTTTCGGGCTTGACACCCATGGAATACGAATCGAGGCAGAGCGGTTGCGCGCCGAATAGGCCAGCATGACGGGCGCTTCAAAACCAGGCACCAGGCGCTTGTAGGAGTTGGTCGATGAGTTGGTAAAGGCATTCAGCGCACGTGCGTGCCTGATGACACCGCCAATGTAGTAAAGCGCTGTCTCTGAAAGACCGCCATACTGATCACCGGCAAAGATATTATCGCCGCCTTTCGCCAGCGACATATGCACATGCATGCCGGAACCGTTGTCGCCGACCAGCGGCTTGGGCATGAAGGTCGCTGTCTTGCCATAGGCATGAGCAACATTCATGATCACGTACTTCATGACCTGGTTCCAGTCGGCACGCTGTACCAGCGTGCTGAATCGGGTACCGATCTCACACTGCCCGGCCGTTGCCACTTCGTGGTGATGCACTTCGACGGGAACACCCATCTCTTCGAGCACCAGGCACATGGCAGCACGAATATCATGCAGGGAGTCAACCGGAGGAACAGGAAAATAGCCGCCTTTTACCGTGGGACGGTGGCCGATATTGCCATCGTCAAAAACCCGCTCCGAACTCCAGTGCGCCTCATCGGAACCGATCTTGTAGAAAGCGCCGCTCATATCTGCGCCCCAGCGGACATCGTCAAGGATGAAGAACTCCGGCTCGGGTCCGAAATAGGCTGTATCCGCGATGCCCGTTGATTTCAGGTAGGCTTCCGCGCGCTTTGCAACAGAGCGAGGATCGCGCTCATAGCCTTCCATGGTGTCCGGCTCAAGAATATCGCAGCTGATATTCATGGTTGCTTCATCAGTAAAGGGATCCATAACTGCAGTTGAAGCATCCGGCATCAGAATCATGTCCGATTCGTTGATCCCCTTCCATCCTGCGATCGAGGAGCCGTCAAACATCTTGCCCTCTTCGAAAACATCTTCGTTAAATTCACCCTTGGGCACCGAGACATGCTGCTCCTTGCCGTTGGTATCGGTAAAACGGAAATCGACGAATTTGACCTCTTCGTCTTTGATCATCTTCAATACATCTTTTACAGACATGCTGGTTAATACTCCAAAGGTTATCAATTCAGTGGCGGCCCAATAATAAATGAGCGCATAAACAATGATTGTGCAACAAAAAGTTCGGCGATGCTACCCTCAATTTAAGATAACAGAGGTAGCATTTCGGGGAGAGTGATAGATGGAGGAATAAGGTGTCGTTGTTGAATTTCCCTCACCCTAACCCTCTCCCAAAGGGAGAGGGGATTCATTCATCATGAGAGTAATAGATGGTGACCTTGCCAAACTCAGACAAATCTTGCAGCGGGGTTGAAAAATGACGGGCTATGGTTTCCGCATCACCCATCTCGTCGAGACAGGAGAGCGCGAGATAGACATGCACGTGGATTTGCCCCTGCAGATAATGCAGCTGCACCTGCTGCCAGCGCCCGTCGCAGCCGGTTGTCACCCATGCCCTCTCGAGGATATCCAGCGCCTCGCTGCGTGTCGGCAAACCGATGCTGCTGGGCTGCGACTCTTCATCATCTTCGGGATCGATATGCACGGTAACATCGACCAACTCCTCAAGAGAGTTGCGGGCAGCGCGTTCAACAGCAACCGAGATCATATGCCCCTCGCTGACGCTCAGCCAGGGGTCGACCTGTACATGCACATCTGCCGCAGCCAGGTGGCCATGTCTGCGGGTGCGCAGCATATGCACATTGCGCACGTCATCGATCGCCAGAATAGCCTCGCGCAGCTGCTCGACCTTCTGTTGCTCCAGTCCGGCATCAACCAATTCCTCAAGAGCGCCGAATCCCAGCTCCCAGCCGATGCGCGCCACCATGAGACCAACCAGCACCGCAGCTATGGCGTCCAGATAGGCCAAGCCCGCCATGGTTCCGGCAATCCCCACCAGCACCACGATCGATGAGATCGCATCCGAGCGGTGATGCCAGGCATTAGCTCTTAACATCGGAGAGTTGATGCGGTCGGCAACCTTGACCGTGTACCAGTAGAGCGCCTCCTTGCTGAATATGGAGAATGCGGCAACATAGAGCGTTATCATCTGCGGCTGCAGCAGCGCCTCCGGTGAGAACAGCCTTGCCACTGCGTCCCATACGATACCAATGGCAACAACTATCAGCAGAATTCCAAGACCCAGCGTAGCCGCAGTTTCAAAGCGGGCGTGTCCATAGGGGTGATCCTCGTCGGGCGCTGAAGCCGCATGGGTCGCGGCGAACAAAACCAGACCATCGGAGAGCAGGTCGGAGAGCGAGTGAACACCATCTGCTATGAGCGACTGGGATTGACCGACAACGCCGACAATCACCTTGACTGCAGCCAGAACAAGATTCAGCACTGCGCCTACAAGAGTGACGCGCTTGGTCTCTGCGCTGCGAAAATCATGGCTATGCCCGTGCATGATCAGCCTCCACCAATGCGAACAACAACAATATAGAGATCATTTTCAGCACGGGTTTCAAGCACCTCATGACCGTTGATCCGGCTCCAGGCCGGAATATCGTTCAATGCCCCGGGGTCGGTACATACCGCCTCCAACACGTCACCGGGATGCATCTGCAACACCTTGTTCTGTACACGGATCACCGGCATAGGACACAGCAGGCGCTGACAATCAAGGGTTTCACGGTTCACAGCATCCACTCCGGCTTGACATCCATCGGCCCCAGCGGAACAACTTTCATCGGCTGCACATGACCGCTGGTTTCGATATACTCCATCTCCACTTCGGGCTCCATCCTGCCCTGGCTGTAACGCGCCACGATGCGAGCGGCCAGCTGCAGGTCATCGGCAGAGAGCTCCCCGTCGACGAGCGTCAGCGGCCCGCCATGGCTGGTCACACGCAGCTGTGGATACTGCCGCTTGTATCCCTGTAAGAATTTTCCCTCTCCCTCCTCGCGGGCAACGATCAGCTTGTAATTCGGCGCCGGACGGATATGCCTGCCGACTTTCAGCAGCATGATGTCATCCAGTTCATACTCCCTGGCGCCGCGACTCTGCCACAGATCTGTCAGCTTGACCGCATACTGCTTGTCGGTCAGAAAGCAGCAGCCACCGGCGGGCTGGGCATAATCTTCGAATCCAAATTTTTTCGCCAGCGCCATCTGCGGTTTACGGGTTCGCCCGGAGAAGTCATACAGTTCCTCGCGTACTACCCAGCCTTCACGCTCCGGCAAAGTCTCGGGAAGATTTCTTGCGCACAGCGGACGCAGCAGGCGATCCGTGACTCCCGAGTCCCGCTGCACCACCGGCATCGTATCCTTGCGCTGCGACATGGGACGCTGACCAATCACTTCGCCGGTGATGATAAAGTCAAAACCATGCGCCTCCATCCACTCCTTCGCCTTTTTCACCATGAAGATCTTGCAGTCAAGGCAGGGGTTCAGATTGGCGCCGTAACCATACCTGGGATTGAACAGCACCTGCTTGTACTCTTCGATGATATCGAGAATATGCAGCTTGATGCCCAGCTGTTCGGCGCACCACAGCGCATTGTTGCGCTTGGGTTTTTTACGGTCCTTCTTGCGAATGGCATGGGTGTGCCCTTCGACACAGAACCCCGTGAAGAAATTAATCCCCTCGACATAGATGCCCTGCTCCTGCATGACCCGCACAGCAAGCAGCGAATCCAGCCCGCCGGAGATCAGCGCAACAGCCTTGCGTTGTTTACTCATGGTAGTTTGTCAGATCAGAATCAGTATTGGATCATTATAGCTGTTTGAGAAACGCAGCTCATCAATTTGGAGACAGGGGTATTATTTCAATAACAGCGTACAAACTCTCTCAGTGCGGATTTTCCTGAAAAACGGTGCGCCTATTGCGATCTTATCTATACTGAATGATATGAGAGAAGTCCCGTATTGCGAAAATTCAAGGAGAAAGAAGTATGGCAGACTTTATCTTTCCTCTACATCAGCGGCCGGTTCCCTCTTATCATGATGGCGGCAGAAAATTTGGCGCCAGCCGCAGCAATGGCACCCGCAAGCACGCCGGCTGCGACCTGATTGCTCCCGGGGGTACGGAAATACTTGCCATGGATAGCGGCAAGATCATCCGCGGCCCCTATCATTTCTACTCAGGCGCCTATGCACTCGAAATCAAACACAGCAACGGCAAGGTCGTCCGCTACGGCGAAATCATGAAGATCGTCCCCGCCGGCACCAGGGTCGGTGCACGCGTCTCCCGTGGGCAAATCATCGCCCGGGTTGGTCAGCTTCAATCGGGAAGTTCCATGCTGCACCTCGAAATATACAGCGGCGCCGAGAGCGGGAAACTGACGCAGGCCGGAAATAAATACAAGCGACGCAGCGACCTGATTGATCCAACGCCATATCTTGATGCCGCACCGCTGCTTGCTAATCTGGACAAGTCCTCTGCCCCTAAACCTGCACACAGGAGAGTGAGAACGGCCCGGGTCATCGACAAATTAAGCGGCAAGCTTAAGGTCCGCAGCAAGCCCTCGACTGAGGCATCCGTGGTTTTCAGACTGGTTAGCGGTGACGACTGTACTCTGCTGGGTGATGCCTGGTATGAGATCGAACGTCATGGAGTTCGCGGCTTTGTCGCTTCCCGATATATTGATGCGGGGCCGGAGCAGGAGACCTCCCCCCCTGAAGAGGACGTCATCATCGCCGAAGGCCGGGTAAGCGATGAGGTGACGTCGGTATTGAACGCCAGGGCAGAGCCATCACGAAGTGCGCGCAAACTCTTTTCAGTCACCCACGGAGAGACATTCAAGGTGCTTGAGGAGGTTGTCGGCGAGATCTATCAATGGGACAGAAATGACTGGCTCAAAATAGAGCACGATGGAGAGAGCGGCTTTGTCGCCAGCTACTATGTCAATATTGGCGAAGCAAAACCAGCGAAAAAACATGCCGCTGTAGAGATACCTGCAGATCGCTGGGAGTCGGCATTGCTCGAAGCGCCCACCAGGGGAGCTTCTGCTGTAACCGCAGCCCAGGACAACCTGCGAAAAGGGGTCAAGGCATCCAGACAAATGGCTGAAAGCGACCTGAATGCTGTTTGGAAAATTGCCGGCAGGTTTGTCAGCGTGTCTGGCAAGTTCGGCATTCCCGCCGCAATCCTGGCTGCGCTTGCCAGCCGCGAATCACGTTGCGGCTCCATGCTGTTCAATGGATGGGGAGACCATGAGAATGCTTTTGGCATCATGCAGATCGATAAACGATATCACGAGATACTCGGACAAAACGATCCCGCCAGCATCGAGCATATCGAGCAGGCTGCAGGCATCTTCACTGACAATCTCGAAAAATTGAAGCAGAAACATCCAAAATGGAAAGACAAGCACCTCATCAAAGGCGCTGCAGCCGCTTATAATTTCGGGGTTGGCAATGTCAAGACCATTGGAAAGATGGACAAGGGCACAACCGGCGACGATTACGGTTCAGATGTCATCGCTCGTGCCCAATACTATTTCAAACACCAGGATCTCGCCATTTTCAGGTCCTGACTGAATTCCAACCTGTGAGGAGCCTGCCCGGGAATAGGGACGTCATGGAAAAATTGTACACATGGGTCATCCTTGCATTCGTTCTGGCGGCGCTCACCCTGGTTCTGCTCAATCTGCCTGCGGGAAAAAAACCGCTTTCTCCCAAACAAATTCACACCATGATGCAAGAGCCAACTGGTTACAGGCTTCAATCTGCCGAAGGAGTAGAATTTGGTGACATCAGCTACACTGCTGCAGTCGTGGTTCCCGACGCAGCCCTGGAAGAGGCGATTCTCACGCAACTGGAGGGATATGAGAACTGCGATATGGAACCCGGCAACAGCGTACGCTACTTTTATAACGCTGTTGACCTCAATAATGACAGCGTCCCCGAGACCATTGTCTATCTGGTCGGTGGATTTACCTGTGGAACAGGGGGCTGTACTACCCTGATTTTCAGATCCAGCGGTGACCGCCACGAACTGATTTCACATCTGACCCTGACCAACAATCCAATTCTCGTCAGCCATCAGACGACCAGCGGATGGAGGGATCTTGTGCTCTATGTCAGCGGGGGCGGGGCTAAGGCCTCCTACCACAGACTCAGATTCACTGAAAACAGCTACCCCGAAAACCCTTCTGTCGAGCCCGTGCTTGAAAGAGATTCCGTGATCAACGGCGATGCCTATATTGCAAATAAGATATTGTTCGATACTCAGGCTCCCATACTGCGTTCCACAGCATGCGATGGAAAAGAATCCGCCCCCGGATTGATGCACTCAGAGAGCCTTGGAGATCTGCGTATCGACATGCCGGAGAAGAAGGTCATCGAATTGCTCGGCGAACCGGAAGACAAGGGCAAACAGCTCATGTCGGAGTCTGACGCACTCTACCATCAGGAGTGGAGATATCCTCGACAGGGCATTTTTCTGGATTTGGCGTCAGCATCAACAGACGATAAGCAGAGGGTCGCTTCAATCCGCGCCGGGCTGCATTCCACACTGAAGACCACAAAGGGAATCAAGGTCGGGGACTCTTTCTCTGCTGTCAACAAAGCCTACGGCGACCAACTGGACACATACAACTCTGATCCTCCATTTACCCTGCTGGCGGGATCACTTTACGATGGACTGCTGTTTTCTTTTGAAGAGGGGAAGGTCATCCAGATCTTTCTTGGCGCGGCCGCTGAATAGAGGCTCTGAAAAGCATACGTCACCATTGAATAACCGCCTGAAGGAGGGTTCCGATGGCATTTGTATCTGTATTAGGTTCACTTGGAGAATCCAGATTACTCGAAACTTTCAACCAGCTGCTCGAAAAAATCCTGATTGATGGAGTTGTTTCCGCCAGCAAGGCGACACAACTGCTGGCGGCCCATCTGGGAAAAGAGCATGCATCCCGCATCACCCGAGACCTCTACGGTGATGCTGATGTGGAACGGTCAATCCTATTGAAGTTATTCCGCAGGCTGTTTACAGATGATCTCAAGCCGCAGAATCTCAACCTCCTCAACACTCAACTTGCTGATCTGAAACAGAGAAACAAAAACCAGGTTGTTATCAAACTCCCTTCGCTCGGGGTTGAGGTCGATGACCTGCCAACTTCCAGGATTGATCTGTTAATCAGCAGCTAACTCGAAATAATGGTTGGCAATTATTTAATAGCATCAGGTTTCTCATCATGAAAAAACTGCATATTCAAGGCGTAGAAGAGACAAACACCAACCCGGTCATCAGGCTTGAAGGTGTGGACAGCGCCGTCAGGGTAAAAGCGAAATACGAGATATCAATCGCTTCAGCCAGGGATGCCGGGACAGAGGAGACGCTCTCCGACATCAGGGATGACGACGTCATGCTGCTGGAGTTTGAGGATGGCATCTTCATCTGGACACGGGTGGATCAGTTTGAACAGGATTTTCCCGAATCAAAATCACGTGGCGGAGATGCCAATAAGCTGGAAATACCCCGGCAACTGCAGCTAGGCGATCACAACCGCGGCGTATCGGAGTGGCTGCTAAAATCACTCAAAATTTTTGATATCGACCCGGTTAGCAAAACAGCAACAGGCATCGGAAAAATGGTGGAAAAAGGACTCGACCGTCCACCGGGTTTGTACCGCTGCACTACAAACCCGAATCCTGAAAAAGAAGCAAAACACGTTCTTAAACTGGAAAAACCCGAAGAGAAACTGGACGGTTCAATACCGATGCTGTTATTCATTCACGGAACAGCCTCCAGTTCATCCGGCAGTTTCGGGGATTTGTGGAGCACCTCGCCGAACCAACACCTCATCAGACTGCAGCACTATTTCGGCAAGCAGATATACGCGTTCGAGCATCGAACACTGACAGAAAGCCCGATAAAGAACGCCATTGATTTGGTTAAGGATCTGCATGCGCTTGCAGACAATTCCGATTCCCCAAAATCCTTGCAAATCCATATGGCCTCACATTCACGCGGAGGACTGGTTGCTGAATTGCTCGCACGCGTTGATGTTGGCAAGGATGAAGAGCCGATTTCAGACAGGGAGATCAAACAATATGCCATGGCTGGAACGGATTACAAAAAACAGGTAGCGCAGTTAAAGGAGTTGTGCGAGTTACTGGACGCACGCATAGAGAGAGGGGAGTCCAAAGGTGAGCGTAAATTCAGCATCCACCGTTTTGTGCGCACCGCCTGCCCTGCTCGCGGAACCACGCTTGCTTCCGGCCGACTCGACCGCTGGCTGAGCGTTATCCTGAACGTCATTGGTACTATCCCGCTGTTGAAAGCCAGCAGCGTTTATGGCGCGATGAGCAGCTTTACCCTGGCCGTGGTGAAGCAGAGAACCGAGCCGCAAGATCTCCCCGGCCTTGAAGCGCAAATGCCGACATCACCATTGGTGCGCATGCTGAATTTGAGCAGTTCCGTGGTTAACGCTGATCTGAGTGTCATCTCGGGTGACGTTGAAGCAGACACCTTGTGGGGGAAATTAAAGTATCTGATTCCCGACCTCTATTACCGACAGGACCACGACCTTGTTGTGAATACGCGTTCGATGACAGGCGGAACACGCAGAAAAGAGAACCATGCACGCAAGTTTTTTGACCAGGGCCCCGGCGTCAACCATTTTCAATACTTCAGCAATGACAAAACAGCGAAGATGCTTGTCGACGGACTGCTGCGCACAGAGAAGGATGATGCCGGCTTTACGCCAATCTCGGAAAAACCAGGACTGCTTCGCTCTCGCGCCGCTCGAATCAAGGGAAACAAACCCATTGTATTCGTTCTTCCGGGCATCATGGGAAGTCATCTTCAAGTCAACGAAAACAGGATATGGCTGGACATCCGTGACATCGCGACGGGCGGCATGAGAAGGCTGAAGATTGGCTCCGACGGGGTGAGTGCCGAATCCCTGGTCAGCAGCACCTATGCAGATCTGGTCGATTTTCTCGAACAACAGGAGCATGACGTCATCCCCTACCCTTATGACTGGCGTCTTCCAATCAGCACAGAAGCCGGGCGTTTTGCACGTGATCTTGAAACAAAACTTCAGCTTGCTGAAGAACACAATCAGCCGCTGCACATCATCGCACACTCC
>JADWMH010000005.1:15934-25048 GCA_015767355.1 Gammaproteobacteria bacterium | reverse complement strand
GCTTACTGCGGAACTGGAAAATTTGCGCGGGTTGCCTGTCGAAACCACAGATGGAATTTCCATCCCGCTCTATCTCAACACAGGACTGCTTACAGATATGAGCAGTTTCGGTGTTGAAGAGTCTGATGGAGTCGGTCTCTACCGTACCGAATTCCCTTTCATGGTCAGAGACCGTTTTCCCGGTGAAGAGACGCAGGTAAAAAATTATCGCAAGGTCCTGCAGACTTTTTCCCCCCGGCCGGTAGTGCTGCGTACTCTGGATATTGGCGGGGACAAGCCTCTGCCCTATTTTCCCGTGAAGGAGTCAAACCCTTTTCTTGGCTGGCGCGGTGTGCGCATTTCACTGGATCATCCTGAAATATTTCTCACCCAGGTGCGGGCCATGCTGCGCGCCAGTGTTGATCTGGATAATTTGCATATCATGCTGCCGATGGTGACATCTGTTGCAGAGGTTGACCAGTTGCTTGTGCTGATGAAGCGTGCGCATCACGAGTTGCTGGAGGAGGGCTGCGCCATCACGAAACCCAAAACCGGTGTCATGATCGAAGTCCCTGCAGCTGTCTACAACAGTGCTGCCATTGCCAAGCGCGTCGATTTTATTTCGGTTGGTACGAACGACCTGACACAGTATCTGCTTGCTGTTGACAGGAATAATCCACGTGTCGCTGAGCTCTACAGTGACCTTCATCCTGCAGTCCTGTTTGCTTTGATGCAGATCATCGAGGGCGCCCGCCAATACAATTGTCCTGTCGGCATCTGTGGAGAACTGGCGGGTAATCCACTTGCAACTCCGTTGCTGATAGGTATGGGGGTGGATAGCCTCAGCATGAGCGCCGGCAGTCTGCTGCGTGTTAAACGCGTGATATCGACCATCAGCCAGTCTCATGCGATCCGCCTGCTGCAAAGCACCCTGCAGATGAACGAGGCGGATGAAATCACCGCTTTCATGAGCGCCGCGCTTGAAAACCTCGGCCTGGAAAAACTGCTCAAACCGGGGCAACTCGCTCCTAAAACCTAAAACCTAAAACTTAATACCTGCCTCCATGATCAAAGTCTCCTCTCTGTGTCGAAACTATGCCGCTTTTCGCGCAGTCGACAACGTCACTTTCGAGGTGGAGAGAGGTGAGGTTGTAGGGCTGCTGGGACACAATGGCGCCGGAAAAACGACTGTCATGAAGATGCTGACCGGCTTTCTGCAGCCATCTTCCGGCAGCGTTGTGATCGACAACATGGAGATCAGCGATCACCGCTATGAAGTGCAGAAGCAGATTGGCTATCTTCCGGAAAACTGCCCCCTCTATACAGCGATGAGCGTCATCGACTACCTTGACTGGATGGCTGATCTCAAGGGCATCGCGAATCAGGAAAAAATGCAGCACCTCGCTGCTGCAATTGACGCCACGGAGTTGCAACAGCTGGCATATCAACAGATCTCGACTCTCTCACGTGGAATGCGGCAGCGCGTCGGCGTGGCCCAGGCCATTCTTAACCGGCCAAAGGTGCTGATTCTGGATGAACCGACCAACGGTCTGGACCCCGGGCAGATCGAATTGATGCGGCTTCTGATCCGCCAGGCTGCATCCTGGTCAACAGTGATTCTTTCGACCCATATCCTGCAAGAGGTTGAAGCAGTTTGCGATCGGGTGCTGATCATGCGCGGTGGTCAGTTGGCAGTCGATGCCCCGCTGGATGCTCTCCACAGCAGTGGCCAGCTTGTTTTGAATGCGCATGGCGCGGCTGACACAATTATCACTCTGCTTGAGAGCCTTGAGTTGGTTGCCAGTGTTGAGAGCAGTACTGCAGAGAGCTATCTCGTCAGCGTCGATCCGGGCCGGGAGGATGAAGCTGCGCGGATGATTGTAAAGACCCTTGTCGACAATGGCGTCGATGTGAGCCGGATCTCCCTGCAGCGTGATCGCCTGGAATCGTTGTTTCGGCAGGACCAGGAGAGCTAGCCAATGGCCAGTTTTTCACAAACGGCTAAACATGAGTTCAGAGCACTCTTCTCCTCTTTGTCTGCCTATCTCTTTATCGCTCTGTTTTTGATTGTTTCGCTGTTTATCTTCTTTTGGGTCGAGACATTCTTCGCCCGCAATCTTGCCGACGTACGTCCGCTGTTTGAGTGGATGCCGCTGCTGATGATCTTTCTGGTTGCCGCTTTGACGATGCGTATGTGGTCGGATGAACGCCGCAGTGGAAACCTGGAGATGCTGCTGACATCTTCGACCCCCGTATGGCGTCTGGTGGTGGGGAAATTTACTGCAGTGAGCGCACTGGTTCTGCTCGCGCTGCTATTGACACTGCCGCTGCCTTTGACGGTTGCTCTGAGCGGTCCGCTCGACTGGGGCCCTGTGATCGGGGGATATATCGCATCGCTGCTGCTTGCAGCATCCTATGCGTCGATTGGTCTCTACCTCTCCTCCAGAACAGACAATCAGATTGTCAGTTTGATCGGAACCATCGCCATTTGCGGCATGCTCTATGTGATTGGTTCTGGAACGCTGACAGCATTTGCCGGGCAGCGATTGAGTGAGATCATGGCGTATTTTGGCAGCGGCTCGCATTTTTTGTCGATCACACGCGGCGTGATCGATTTTCGTGACCTTTTCTACTATGTATCACTTACTCTGATATTTCTGCTGCTGAATTTTCTCTCTGTTGAAAAACTACGCCTGGCCGGCGGCCTCCCCGGTCGGCAATACAGACGCCGGCAGATGACTGTTTTTGTTGTGATCAACCTGCTGTTGATGAGTAATGTGCTGCTGACAAAGAGCACCTCGTTGCGCATCGATCTGACACAGGGAAAGCGCTTCAGCATCTCGGAAACGACGCATGAATACCTTCAATTACTGCAGCAGCCATTGCTGCTGCGAGGATATTTCAGCGCCAGAACCCATCCGCTGTTGACGCCACTTGTGCCGCAACTGCGAGATCTAATGCGCGAATATGAGGTCGCCGGCGGCGGCATGCTCAAGGTTGAAATTATCGATCCGCTCGAAGAGCCTGAACTGGAACAGGAGGCGGGGCAAATGTATGGCATTGAACCTGTCGCTTTTCAGGTTGCAGACAAGTATCAATCCTCACTGGTGAACTCCTATTTCAATCTGCTGATTCGATACGGAGACCAGTTCAGAACGCTGGACTACAATGATCTGATCGATGTCAAAATGCGCAGTGAAACGGATCTCGATATTCGTCTGCGCAACCCGGAATATGATATCACCAGGGCGATCAGGAGAGTGCTGTCGGAACAGCGCAGCGGCAAAGGCCTGTTTGATTCCATCGGCAAGCCTGTCACCTTTCGCGGCTTCATCTCCACCACGCAGAGACTGCCTGTCGGGCTGCAGAAGTTGAAACAGGATCTGGACGCTCTCCTCGAGGTATTCGAGCAGGGTTCAGGTGGAAGATTTACCGTCAGCATCATCGATCCGCAGGTGGATGACGGTGCTGTCGCGAAGGAGATACGCAGTCAGTACGGGTTTCGACCGATGGTGCTGGGGTTGCTCAAACCGGATCCGTTTTTCTTCTACATGGTTCTCGAAAGCGGTGGTCAATGGGTTCCCATCCCCGTGCCGGAAGATCTGAAAAAAGAGCACCTGCAGGCATCACTGGAAGCGGGTTTGCGCCATTTTGCTCCCGGTGTGCTCAGAACCATTACCCTGACGATGCCGGCTGCGCCGGATACCATCTTCGGCTTCAAACGCAAGGGGCAGGCGAGCTATTTCCAGATCGAAAAGCACTTGCGCGAGAGCGTCATCATCCGCAAAGACGATTTGAGCAGCGGCAGTGTCCCCGCTGGCAGCGACCTGCTGTTGTTGATTGCTCCCGAATCACTGAATGAAAAGCAGCTGTTTGCGATCGATCAGTATCTGATGCAGGGGGGGGCTGTGATCATCGCCGCTGCACCCTGGAAAATCAAGCTTGGTAGCGACGCCATTACCACCGCAAAGCATGAAACAGGCCTGGAGCTGTGGCTGGCGCATCACGGCATCACGTTGCGTGAAGCGATCGTCATGGATGCGCAGAACTCGGTTTTTCCGATACCGGTGCAGCGCAACAGCGGTAATGCGGTTGTCGATGAGACGCAAAATCTAGCCTATCCATTTTTCCCGGATATTCGCAGGCAGGGAATGGAGAACGAAACTGGGATTACCGCCTCGCTGAATCAGGTGACGCTCAACTGGGCGGCGCCAATCACCATCGATGCACGGGATCATGATGTGATCCCGCTGCTGCGCAGCTCAACAGAGAGTTGGCTGGAGGAGCAGGGGAGTATACAGCCCGATTTTGAGCGCTTTCCTCAGAGTGGTTTTCAAAGCGGTAATGATCAGGAAAAGCATGCGTACCTGCTGGCGGCAATCATCCAGGGGAGGTTTGACTCCTTTTTTAAAGGAAAGAAGTCGCCGTTATTCGATGTGCAAGAGGGTGAGCAGCAACTCGCGGTTGATGTTATCGAGCGGTCATCGGCAGATGGCAGGATCATACTCATCAGCTCGGATATCTTTCTGGCGGATTCGGTGATCGATCTGGCAACGCGGGCGACAGGCAGCCGCTATCTCAACAGCATGCAGTTGATCGAAAATATCATGGAGTGGTCATTCGAAGAGCCGGGGTTGCTGAAACTGCGCGGAAGAGGAGATTATGCACGCACACTGCTGCCCCTGAGCCGTGAACAGCAACGCCTGCGGGAATACCTCAACTATGCCGCTGCAATCACTGGAGTCATGTTACTCTACGCCATCGAACGACTGCTGCGCAGACGGCGCCGTCGCGCCTGGGGGGAATTAACCACAGATGCACACAGATAAATACAGAACAATAAAGCCATAAATATCTCAATAACTCCGTGTGCTTGATTCTGCATAGGATGTGTCGAGGAACGAGGCGCATCAATATCTACGCCAAATCGATGCGCTTCGTTTCACTCAGCACATCCTATGACTTAAAACCTACCAAGAGAAATGAATGAATAACAAGCTTATTGCACTGCTTTTATCCAGCGCTTTGACCCTCGGCGCCTGTTCATCGGCAACCAAAAAAGTGGTGCGTGACGACAGCGCGAGCAGCATGCTCCCTGGGAAATATAGCACCGTAAAAGCAGTCGGAAATTACCATGCTTCCCGTTTGACTGGTGACTACGCAGGCTATAAATCGACCAGGAAATTCATCGGGAAGATGGAGCGGCAATATGGATTTGAGCGCAGCTACCTGAACGGGCTTTTTTCTCAGGCTGAACGCAGAAACGGCGTACTGCGGATCATGAACCGCTATACCGGGGTGAAAGGTCCGGTTTCACGGGGGGCATGGAGCCGTTACCGCAAGAAATTCCTCACTGAAAATCACATCTCCAAAGGGGCCGCATTCTGGGCAAGAAATCGTCTCGCACTGCAACGCGCAGAGCAGCAGTATGGCGTCCCGGCCGAATATATCGTTGCTATCATCGGCGTCGAGACCATCTATGGCGGCAATGTCGGGCGCTCCCCGGTCTTCGATTCAATCGCAACCATTGCTTTCGACTATCCACGTCGTTCCAAATATTTCACCGATGAACTGGAGCAGTATCTGCTGATGTCCAGAGAGGAGCGTTTCGATCCACGCACAAAACGCGGCTCTTATGCCGGCGCTATGGGACTGGGGCAGTTCATGCCCAGCAGTTTTCGCAAATATGCTGTCGATTTCAATGGTGACGGCAAGCGCAACCTGTGGACTCCGACTGACGCCATCGGCAGTGTAGCCAACTATTTCCAGAGTTACGGCTGGCGCAGAGGTGAGGGAGTTGTTGTGCGCGCCACACATTCAGGCAACGCATACAAAGCAATGGAATCAGGGTTTGACAGCAGCCACTCACTGGGAAGTCTTAAACGGGCAGGTGTACGGGCTTCCGGCCAGGTCAGCAGCCGCAATGTCAGTCTGCTGCGCTACAGCACCTATTCAGGCGACGAATTATGGCTCGGCAAGCATAACTTCTACGTAATTACCCGCTACAATCACAGCAACAGATATGCCATGGCGGTGCATCAACTGGCGCAGGCCGTCAAGCGGCGCTATCGCTCCATGCGTTATGCCTACCAGGGTAGTGCCGCAGAAGGCGGGGAGGGGTAGGCTATAAGTTTTAGGTTTTAGGTTTTAGGTTGCTTCGGCAGTTCGAATCCAACGCGTTCTTTCCAGCGATTGACGATGCGGCAGAAGAGTTCAGCTGTGCCTTCCGCATCATAGATCGCAGAGTGCGCCTCGCGATGGTCCCACTCCATGCCGGCGGCAATTACTGCTTTGGCAAGCACCGTCTGGCCGTATGCCAGTCCCGCCAGACTGACGGTGTCGAAGGTGGAGAAGGGGTGGAAGGGGTTGCGTTTATTGCGGCAGCGTTTTGCAGCGGCATTGATAAATGCAAGGTCAAAAGTCGCGTTGTGTCCCACCAGAATCGCGCGTTTGCAGCCACTCTCTTTGATCGCATGTCGAATCGGTAAAAAGCAGTGCTGCAGCGCATCTTTTTCACTCAAAGCGCCGCGCAAAGGGTTGTCAGGATCAATGCCATTGAACTCCAGCGCCTTGGGATCCAGATTCGCGCCTTCGAAAGGCAGCACGTGGCAATGGAGGGTCTCGGCAAGTTCCAGCATGCCAATGTCGTTGATGCGCAGGGTGACGGCTGCAATCTCGAGCAGTGCATCCTGCTCAGCATTGAAACCGCCTGTTTCGACATCCACCACTACCGGCAGGAAACCCCGGAATCGACCGGCAATCACTGGATTATATGTAATCATGAAATGCAGAATAGCAGATCGGCTTGATCGACACTATGGAAAGGGATAGCATAATTACGAACCGGCTATCTGCAGCAGGCCATCATTGGAGAGACTGCTTGAAATCCATGCTAAAAACATCAGTTCTCCTGTTTCTGTTGTTTTTCACATTATTGCAGCCACTCTGTGCTCAGGATGAGGCGGAATATGCTGCGCAAGATGGCGGAGCTCAACTCTCCGGCTCCAGCAGGGATCCCTGGGAAAAGTTCAATCGCAAAATCTACCGTTTCAACCAGGGCGTCGATCGTATATTCTTCAAACCGCTGGCGGGTCGCAGTAAAGGTGTGATTCCCGGGCCTGTCACGCTGGGGGTGCGGAATTTTTTTAGCAATCTCAATGAGATCAATATCGCTGTCAACAATCTGCTGCAGGGAAAATTCAAACACGCACTCTCTGATGGCGGCCGCTTTGTAGTGAACACGACCATGGGGCTGGGGGGGCTGTTCGATGTTGCTACTTTGATGAAGCTGGAGAAGCATTATGAAGATTTTGGCCAGACTTTTGGCAAGTGGGGCGCGTCATCCGGACCCTATCTTGTCGTGCCCCTGTTAGGTCCTTCATCGGTTCGTAATGCTGTCGGGCTGGTGGGCGATTATGCGCTTGATCCGGTGCTGTATGCGCCGCAGGCTGAAGTCGTGGTTGGCCTGTTCATTCTTCGCGCAGCCAGTATGCGTAACGATTTATTTAGTGTTACAGAGATCATGGAACAGGCGGCGCTTGATCCCTACGCATTCGAGCGTGACTCCTGGCTGCAGAAGAGAGAGTTTGATATAAAGGACGGCAGTTTTGAGGATGAAGATTTTTAAATGAGAAGTTTGCAGTTTGCAGTAAAAACAAAAAAATAGAGGTTGTGGTAAAAGAGCTGCGGGTGGAAATAACTCGATTTGAGTTCCACAAACTACATACTGATGACTGCCAACTGACGACTGCCAACTTTTTTAATAGACCGTCGCTCAATAATCGGTTACATTTACCTCGCTAGCGGTGTTTAAAATTTATCAATTCAAGATCAATAGAGATTGAACAGTTTCAACATCGATTAAGGAGGTTAATATTCATAAGTAATCACTACTTGTGGGTTTTCCCTTATGCAGACTAACCACCTGCGCAACATTTACCATTCACTTTAGAGATTGATTTATGAAAAACATTATTAAAATCGCTGCAGTTGCAGCACTCCTGGCTTCATCAGCCGTTTCTGCTGACTGGGATATGCCCTGGGACAACAACAGCAACAATGACTGGAACAACGATTGGAACAACGACTGGAATAACGACTGGAGAAACGATATGTCCAACCGTGGCTACGGCCGTGGCGACACCTCCGGACGTGGCCGCGGCAGCGGGCGTGGCCGTGGCAGCTTCGGCATGAACATGGATGCTGATGCCGATACCGATTGGGAAGGCGATGGCTACGGTTCAGGCTCAGGCGACAGCTACAATCGCTGGGACAACTCTAACCGTTGGGACAACAGCAACCGTTGGGACAACAGAAACCGCTGGAGCAACCGCAACTCCGGTGGTCGTTATGGTCGTCCATATGGCTATGGCCGTCCATACGGTTACGGTCCTCGCAGTGCAGCTCCTGCCAGACCTTCAGCTGCAGCAAAAGCGGCTTCGCCTGCTGCTAAAAACTGCAAGTAATCCATTGTAGTTAAGCTGCACTTCCCGCCTGCCGGGAAGTGCGGTTTTTTATTCCGCCTGCTGGAATCAATGGCGGGTATAATCCCCGCATGAACGAACTATCAACCATTCAGACCATCGCGGCTGCCGCGCTTCCATTGCTTTTGGCCATCACCCTGCATGAGGCGGCGCATGGCTGGAGCGCCCATCGCCTGGGCGACAACACGGCTTATATGATGGGGCGTGTGACCATCAATCCCCTCAAGCATATCGATCCTGTTGGAACTATCGTGGTTCCCATCGCCATCTATATCCTCAGCGGGTTCAACTTCGCATTCGGCTGGGCAAAACCTGTGCCGGTCAACTTTTCCCACTTGCGTAATATCCGTCGTGACACGGCGCTGGTCGCCTTTGCCGGCCCGGCATCCAATCTGTTGATGCTGCTTGCATGGGCAGTGGTCATCAAGGTGATTGTCTCGGTTGCAGGGGTTGACTATTACTCCCACAGTTTTATCGGCGCAATGGCGGGGTTTGGCATCCTCATCAATTCGATCCTGGCGGCATTGAATCTACTCCCGTTGCTGCCGCTGGACGGCGGACGCATCCTCAACTCCTGGCTGCCGTATAATCTGTCGCAGGCTTTTGAAAAAATTGAGCCCTATGGATTGTTTATTATCATGGGATTGCTGTT
>JADWMH010000005.1:4542-15924 GCA_015767355.1 Gammaproteobacteria bacterium | reverse complement strand
CCGGCATTCTGAGTCCCCTGCTTATGGCGATGATGAATTTCATCAATCGCATCGTCTTTACACTGATTGGCTTGACCTGATAATTTATGGATTTCGACATCTCACTGAACAAAATCGCATCCCAGAATGCGCGTGTGCTCTCCGGCATGCGTCCAACCGGGCGTCTGCACCTGGGTCACTATCATGGCGTCCTGAAAAACTGGGTGGAACTGCAGCACGAATACCGCTGCTTCTTTTTTGTCGCCGACTGGCATGCGTTGACCACGCACTATGACGACCCGACAGGGATTCCTCAAAGCACGCACGAGATGGTGATTGACTGGCTTGCCGCCGGGGTCAATCCCAATGAAGCGACCATCTTTATACAGTCACGCGTTCCCGAACATGCTGAACTGCACCTGCTGCTATCGATGATCACGCCGCTGGGGTGGCTTGAACGCGTACCCAGCTACAAGGACCAGCAGGAAAAATTAAAAGAGCGTGATCTTGCGACTTACGGATTTCTCGGTTATCCGCTGCTGCAGAGCGCCGACATACTGCTCTACAGGTCCGGCCTGGTTCCAGTAGGTGAAGACCAGGTCTCTCATGTGGAGTTGACGCGTGAAGTAGCACGCCGCTTCAACCACATCTATGGACGTGAAACCGATTTTGCCGCCAGGGCGGAAGCGGCAATGAAAAAGATGGGGAAGAAAAATGCCAGGCTTTACCAGCGTTATCGCAACGCCTGGCAGGAGCAGGGGGATGATGATGCGCTCTCTGCCGGCAGGGCATTGCTGGAGGGACAGCAAAACATCACCGTTGCTGACAAGGATCGCCTCTATGGCTATCTGGAGGGCGGCGGCAAGATGATTCTTCCTGAACCGCAGCCGCTGTTGACCAAAGCATCAAAAATGCCGGGGCTGGATGGGCAGAAAATGTCGAAATCCTATGGCAATACCATCTCGCTGCGAGCCGATGCCGATGAGCTCAGCAAGCAGCTGCGTACCATGCCGACAGATCCGGCGCGTGTACGCCGTACAGACCCCGGTGATCCCGCAAAATGCCCGGTATGGCAATTTCATGAGGTCTACTCTGACAAAAACAGGCGTGAGTGGGTGCAAACGGGGTGCAAATCAGCCTCTATCGGTTGTGTTGACTGCAAACAGCCTGTCATCGAAGCTGTGCTCGCGGAGTTGCGACCCATGCAGGAGCGCGCCCGAGAGTTCGAGGAGCAGCCGGATGTGGTGGGCAATATCATTAATGAAGGGTGTGAAACCGCGCGCGAAGAGGCGCGCGAGACCATGGATATCGTCAGGCATGTGATGTCGCTGGAGATGCTCTAAGGTGGAGCGGCAGACTCCCCAGCAGCAAACAGAGCTGCCATTTGCGATGGTGCAGGGAGAACCGCTGCTCGAACTACCTAAAGACCTCTATATCCCGCCTGATGCGCTGGAAGTCTTTCTTGAGGCTTTCGAAGGCCCGCTTGATTTGCTGTTGTACCTGATCCGCAAACAGAACCTCGATATCCTCGACATTCCGATTGCCGATATCACCCGACAATATGTTGATTATATCGCCCTGATGAAAAATATGCGGTTGGAACTTGCCGCCGAGTATCTGGTGATGGCAGCCATGCTGGCCGAGATCAAGTCGCGTATGCTGCTTCCCCGTCCCAGACACGAGGATGAAGAGGAGGGTGATCCCAGGGCGGAACTTGTACGGCGTCTGCAGGAGTATGAGCGTTTTAAACAGGCCGCCGCAGATATTGACGAACTGCCGAGAATGGAACGCGACCTGCATCAGGTCGAGGTTGTTGTTCCGCATAAACAGAGTGAGCACCCATTGCCGGATGTGGATTTGAAAGAGTTGCTATTTGCCTTTCACGAAGTGATGCGGCGCGCCGACCTCTTCAGCAGTCACCAGATAGAGCGGGAGGTGTTAAGTGTGCGTGAACGTATGTCAAATGTGCTCGCCAGCGTCAGCTCAACCGGGTTTACTGATTTTACCGAGCTGTTCGAGATGAGAGAGGGCCGCATGGGCGTCGTGGTCACCTTTATGGCTATTCTTGAGTTGATCAAGGAGAACCTGATTGAACTTGTACAGGTTGATTCATTCGGAGTTATTCACGTCAAGGCCAGGAATCTCACTGAAAATGAATAGAATCCTTGATTCACTAAAATGCTTGCAAATGAGTCACGTTTTAAAAGAATCTCTCGCTAAGAACGCAAAGAATGCAAAGGTTTTTCTTGGCGAACTTGGCGTCTTAGCGAGAGAAAAATATTTTTTCATGCTTTGTCAATCTGAGACATGGTCTCGCTAGAGAATGAATAGTCAGAAAATCTGCAATATCGTTGAGGCGGCACTGCTTGCAGCAGGAAAACCACTGAGTCTCGAGCGTCTGCTGATGTTGTTTCCGGATGATGAACAGCCGGCTCGGGAAGAGATTGGAGAGGTGCTTGAACAGTTGCAGCAGCTCTATCAACAGCGCGGCGTTGATGTTGTGGAGGTGAGCACCGGCTGGCGTATCCATGTGTGCAAGGAGTATTCCCCCTGGATCTCACGCCTGTGGGATGAGAAGCCGGCGCGCTACTCCCGGGCTTTGCTGGAGACACTCTCTCTGATTGCCTACAGACAGCCGCTCACCCGGGGTGAAATTGAAGATGTGCGCGGTGTTGCAGTCAGCACTAATATCATCAAGACGCTGTTGGAGAGAGAGTGGATTCGCGTCGTGGGCAAACGTGACGTTCCCGGACGGCCGTCACTCTATGCAACCACGCGGGAATTCCTCGACTACTTTGGCCTGAAAGGGCTCGATGATCTGCCGCCGCTTGCTGAAATCAGGGAGTTCGATGTGATCAATCTTGAACTAGACCTGCCGGATCCTGAAATAGGGCAGTCTGCAAATACACAGGAGGAGTCACTGCAGCCTCAAGATGCAGGACAACTGCCGCAATGACATCTAAAGAACGTATACAAAAGGTGCTGGCGAATGCCGGACTGGGGTCCCGCCGCGCCATCGAGCAGTGGATTCGTGACGGGCGCATTACTGTCAATGACGCGCAGGCTCAGCTCGGAGATCGGATCAATGATGAGGATCACGTCAAGGTAGATGGCCGTACAGTGAGCAACAAACGCCTCAAGCAGGATGCGCACCACATCATTATCTATAACAAGCCGGAAGGTGAAATTGTCACTCGCCGCGATGATTCGGGACGTCCTACGGTGTTCCAGAAGATGCCAATACTCGCCAAAGGGCGTTGGATTGCTGTTGGCCGGCTCGATATCAACAGCTCTGGTCTGCTGATATTGACGACCCATGGCGAGTTGGCTAACCGGCTCATGCATCCATCCACACAAATCGAACGTGAGTATGCTGTGCGTGTGCATGGCCGTGTATCGGATGCAATGCTGCAGCAGCTGGTCAATGGCGTCGAACTGGATGATGGTTCCGCCAGGTTCGAGGATATCGTCGAGTCAGGCGGCGAAGGATCGAATCGCTGGTACCACGTGGTCATCATGGAGGGGCGCAAACGTGAAATCCGGCGTATGTGGGAGGCTGTAGGCGCCTGGGTGAATCGCCTCAAACGGGTGCGTTTCGGCACGGTGATTCTCGACAGCAGCGTCAAAGTGGGGCAGTGGCGCTCACTCAAACAGGCAGAGAGTCAGGAGTTGCTGGAGATGGCCGGACTGAAGGGTGTCGCAATTACACCCATAGAGTATCGTCAAAGTAAGCGGGATAGGAAATAGGTGGGATACACCCCTAACCCCTTAGTTTCATGCGATAATGTGCGATTGATTTAATGTATTCCAGTGATAATCCCGGATGAGCTTGCGCAACGGAAATTTTGCCACCCTGGTTCCGTATGTTGTGATTGCGTTTCTGCTGCTATTGATCGCTGCGCAGCTGGCGAAATTGACATGGACGCTGTTTGACAGCGCAACGATCGAACCCGGGCAAGGAGGTGAAGCTGTTTTTGCCCGGAAATTGCCTGGAGATACAACCATCGACTGGGATTCGATTGCGGTATTTGGTAAAGCGGATGTCGTCACAAAGGCAGCTGTCAGAAAGCCGAAAATCAAAAAACCTAAAAAGCCCGGAGCATTGCAAAAGCTGGATGTGACGCTGATTGGAGCCCTTGTCTCTTCTAATCCACAACACTCCTACGTCAGCATCAGGGAGAAAGGCGAGACAAGGGTTCTGAAAACCGGCGAAGAGATCAATGATGGCGTCGTGGTAAAAACTATTCTGCCCAGGGCTTTTGTCGCCTCGGATGGCAGTGCTGAAAAAGTTTTCTACCTGATTCCCGCCGATCAGCTCAGGGCAAAAGACCGTGAAGCGGGGTTGCCGCAGGAGAAGAAAAAGCAGGAGAGAGCGCCGTTCACTGCGGGAGAAGAGGCTGCTGCAATCTCGCATCAGGTTGATGAAGAGACGAAGCTGAAACTGGCGCAGTACAGGCAGGAACTCGCGGAAAACCCGCTCTCCCTGGTGGATAAAGTCAAAGCCTCACCGGTACAACGCGATGGTGAGTTATACGGTTATCGTCTGCGGCATGGAAAGGACCGCAAGCTGCTCACGAGCGTTGGCCTCAGAGCGGGAGATATCCTGCTGGATGTCAATGGCATCCCCATTACGGATCCCGGACAGTTAAGTGAAGTGATGGAGTCCCTGGCTTCGGGTAACATGATAGACCTGAAAATTGAGCGCGGCGGCAAGCTGCGTGATTTGAATGTAGTCGTAGAGTAAATGAATTGATGAGACGATTTCTTATATTGGTGTCTGTAATCCTGTTAACTGCTCTGCCGGGGGGGGCAGTGCTGGCCGAAGAGCGGGTTACGATCAATTTCAAGGATACTGACATCCGCGAGGTTGCTGAAATGGTCTCCAAGGTGACCGGCAGAAATTTTCTGGTCGACCCGCGTGTCAAGGGCAAGGTGACAGTGATCTCGGCTGAGCCCATCGATGGTGAGCAGCTCTACTCGACCTTTCTGACAATCTTGAAAACACATGGCTTTATTGCCGTCGATGAAGGGGAGCTGGTGCAAATTCTTCCGGCCAGCGGAGAGCGCGAACACGCTACTTTCAGTGAGAGTGTGCGCTCTGATATCTCCAATCATGAAGTCGAGGTTCAGGTCATTCCGATCAAACATGTCCCGGCTGTACAGATGGTTCCGATTTTGCGCCCCCTGGTGGAGAAGGAGGGACATCTGGCGGCGCATGCCAACTCCAACAGTCTGATCGTTGCAGCCAGCCGCCGCACCATCAACAAGATTCACGATATGCTCGCTACGCTGGACCAGGCCGCGGAATCGCAGATCGACACCATCAAACTGCATCATGCAGACGCAACGGAGATTGTCAAAACATTGCAGACGCTGGTCACTGCAGGGACCGCAGCAGGGGGAAAAGGAGCTGGCAGACAGGGCAGAAGCAAACTGGTGGCCGATACCCGCACAAACTCGTTGCTGGTTTCAGGCAACAAGGGCTTTAGGGAGAAGATTACCCGCATCGTCAGGCGTCTTGACTCCAAGGTCAGGGATACCAGAAACATTCATGTAGTTTCTCTGCGGTTTGCCAATGCAGCAGATCTGGCGCCGATCATCGAGAAGCTGGCATCAGAACGAAGTGCACCGGCTGCTGCTGTGAAGGGGAAGCAAGGTAGTACAAACAGTCAACTGACATCGGTGCAGGCCGATGAACAGACCAACAGCCTGATCATCACCGCCCGCCCGGATAAAATGAGCGACTTGCGGAGCATTATCAGAAAGCTGGATGTCCGCCGCTCACAGGTGCTGGTTGAGGTCATCATTGCCGAGTTGTTCCGCGTCAAGGATGCTGAACTTGGCATTCAATGGATTGGCGCCAACAATGACCTGCTCGATGCGGCTGGCGACATTCTCGGGGATGATGGAGATGCTGGGAGTAGTGATTCACAATTCAAGCAGTTTTCACAACTGGGTGTCGGTTCGATTGCAGGATTGATCAGCGGCGGCGACTACTCTTTTCTCGCACTGGCGAGTGCGCTCGACAACGATTCGGATGTCAATATTCTCTCCACCCCGAGCCTGCTGACGATGGATAATGAAGAGGCGGAGATTACCGTTGGTCAGGAGGTGCCTTTCGTGACCGGCTCATACACCGGTGTAGGAGACTCTCTCCCGAGCAATCCGTTCCAGACGGTCGAACGTAAAAATGTTGGACTGACCCTGAAAATCACCCCGCAAATCAATGAAGGCGATGCTGTCAAGCTGACCATCGATCAGGAGATCTCCAATATCAATCAACAGCAAACGGCAAATCTGGGGCGCGGCGAGATCATCACCAACCAGCGCACCATTAAAACCAGCGTAATCGTCAATAATAAAAGCATCCTGGTACTGGGCGGGTTGATCGATGACGTGGTGACAGAGACAGAGCAGCGCGTCCCTTTTATTGGCGATATCCCGATACTGGGAGAGGCGTTCACACATCGCGGCTCTAACAAAACCAAGCGCAACCTGATGCTCTTCATTCAACCGACAATCCTGCGCAACAACACCCAGAATCTTCATGCAACCGGCAAGCGCTACCGCGAGATGCGTGAAGCGCAACTGGATAAGTACCAGAAGGGCGTTCCCTTGATAGGCGAGGCAAATCAGCCGCTATTGAAACCACGCGACAACATGGGGCGGGTGATCGAGGATCCGAAAACGATTCCGCCACTGGAACCTGTCTACATAGAAGAGCAGGAATTCGAATTCTGGACCCACTGATGGAAGAGCAGATTACAGCGGATTCTGTTGCTGTCGACCTGGACGATACAGCTGTCGTTGATGTCAGTCAGCAGCAGAAGCATCTACCCTATACCTTCTCACGCCGCTACGGCCTTATCCTGGAGAGGCAGGATGAGCAGCTGGTGGTCGTTGCACGTCCTGACTACACACCGCGATATTTCACGGAAGTACGGCGGTTTCTCGGTAGAGCAGTGTCGCTGCATGTCGTTGAAGAGGAGAAGTTCAACCGTCTGCTGCAGACTCAGCAGGAGCAGAGTGCGACATCAGCGATGAGTGATGTACAGGGGCTGGGCTCGGAGTTGGACCTGCATCGCCTGGTTGACGAGATTCAGGAGCCGGAGGATCTGTTGGAGAGCGCAGACGACGCTCCAATCATCCGCCTTATCAATGCATTGTTGACCGAAGCGATTCGCAACAACGCCTCGGATATTCATATCGAGCCCTATGAAAGCAGGCTGCGCATCCGTTTTCGCGTCGATGGTTCTCTCAAAGAGGTGCTGCAGCCGGAACGTAAACTTGCGCTGCCGATTATCTCGCGTATCAAGGTGATGGCAAAACTGGATATTGCCGAGAAGCGCCTGCCGCAGGATGGGCGCATCTCCCTGAAACTGGGCGGCAGGGCAGTGGATGTGCGGGTTTCAACCATTCCCTCTGCAAATGCCGAGAAGGTGGTGATGCGTCTGCTGGACAAACAGGCGGGAAGACTTGAATTAACACACCTCGGTATGCCTGAAGATATCCGCAATCGTATCGAGATGGAGATCAAGCAGCCTCACGGTATTTTCCTGGTAACAGGTCCGACCGGCTCGGGTAAAACGACCAGCCTGTATGCCATGCTCGGCAATCTCAATGACCAGATACGCAACATCATGACGGTCGAGGATCCGATCGAATACTATATTGACGGCATCAACCAGACGCAGGTCAACAGCAGCATCGGCATGACGTTTGCCGCAGGTTTGCGCTCCATTCTGCGTCAGGACCCGGATGTTATCATGGTCGGCGAGATCCGCGACCTGGAGACCGCCGAGATCGCCGTACAATCGAGTCTTACCGGGCACATGGTCTTCTCAACCCTGCACACTAACACAGCCATCGGCGCCATTACCCGTATGCGTGACATGGGGATCGAGCCCTTTCTGCTCTCATCGAGTCTCAACGCCGTCATGGCGCAAAGACTGGTGCGGCTGTTGTGCGAAGAGTGCAAGGAGGGGAGTGTTGCCGATGAAGCGGAGTGCCACCTCATAGGGATTGATATTGCTGACGCCCCCCTTATCTACAAGGCCAAAGGCTGCCGCAGCTGTGCTTACAGCGGTTATTACGGCCGCACGGGGATTTACGAATTTATTCATATCGACCGTACTCTGCAGCGCCAGATCCACTCCCGGGCCAGTGAGCAGGAGATGCAGGAGCACATTCGCAGCAAAAGCGATGCCCTCCAGCAGATGGGGCTATCCCTGGTGCTGGAAGGCCGTACATCCCTGGATGAGGTCGTGCGTGTTGCCGGACTTGAAGAAGACAACTCTCACGAGGAAGCCTAGATGCCCGCTTTCTCATGGCAGGCGCTTGATCAAAAAGGGCGCATACAAAAAGGTGTTTGGGAGGCGGATTCGCCAAAGCACCTGCGCCATCGCCTGCGCAATGATGGAATGAATCCCGTCTCTATGGAGGAGGTGAGTGGAAAAAGCCGCCGTTTCAGCGGAGCGAAGACGGCAAAAGAGAAAAAGAGTTCTGCTGTCGATCGTCGTCTCAACCCGACAGATCTTTCCATGTTTACCCGCCAGCTGGCAACCCTGCTGCGTTCGCGTCTGCCGGTCGAAAAGGCGCTGGGTGTGCTCTCCTCTCAGAGCAGCAAACAGTGGCAGCGGCATCTTTTGACCGCCCTGCGTTCGCGGGTCACGGAGGGATCGTCCCTGGCAGAGGCTTTCCGCCAATTTCCGCAGGCCTTTCCCGAATATTATGCTGCGACTGCTGAGGCAGGTGAACAGTCAGGCAGTCTTGAGATCGTGCTAGAACGCCTGGCTGATTATGCTGAAGAGGCGAATGTCACCCGTCAGAAGGTGAAACTGGCGCTGATCTATCCGGCTGTGGTGAGTATCGTGGCGCTGCTGGTCATCGTTGGACTGCTGGTGTTCGTGGTGCCGAAAATGGTGGAGACCTTCGAACACATTGGCCAGGAGTTGCCTCTGCTGACGCGCGTCATGATCAACGTCAGCGACTTTCTGCAGCACTATGGGGTTTTTCTGCTGCTGGGGGTGGTGCTGCTTATTTTTCTTTTCTTTTCCGCCATGAAGCGCGAGGGTTTCAAAAAAAGGGTGCAACTGTTTTTATTGAAACTGCCGCTGATCTCCCGGGTTATCCGCGAGGTCAACACCTCCCGGTTTCTGCGCACCTATGGAATTTTGCTGCATAGTACCGTCTCTGCTACCCAGGGAATGATGATCGCTGCGCATGTACTCGCCAGCCTGCCGATCCGTGATGCCCTGATGGATGCATCCAGACGCGTCAGGGAGGGCGGCAGTATCGGCAACTCGCTGACAAACACGGGCTATTTTTCACCCATGACACTCAACCTGGTCGCCAGCGGCGAAGCGGCAGGGAACCTGCCGGAGATGCTGGAACGCGCCGGCGAGGGACAGGAACGAACCCTGCAGGCGACTGTCTCAACCCTGGTCGGTATACTGGAACCATTGATGATCGTCGTCATGGGCAGCGTGGTGATGCTGATCGTACTGGCCGTACTGCTTCCGATATTCAAGATGAACAGCATGGTGTAGGGAGGTCAATGGCGATAGGATATAGGTGAAAGGTGATGCAATGGAACATGGTTTTTTGAAAATATTCACGTTTGATTGAATTGAAAAACTTTTTGGAAAGTAATATATGAAACGTAAAAATAGTAGAACACAATCCGGTTTTACACTGATCGAAGTCATGGTGGTGCTGGTCATCATCGCCATCATGGGTACCTTCGTTGCTGTTGAAGTGATGGACAAACCCGAGCAGGCGCAGTTGACCAAGATTAACAGCGATATCGATACCTATGGCGCAGCGCTGGATTTTTACAAGCTGCAGAACTACCAATACCCGACGACGGAAGAGGGGCTTGCCGTGCTGGCCCCAAAACATATCAAGAAGATGAAAAAAGATCCCTGGAAGCGGGACTATCTCTATTCCAGTCCGGGCCGGGATGGCAGTGATTATGAGATCTACACCCTCGGCCGGGATGGCCTTGAAGGGGGAGAAGGCATTGATGCTGACATCAGCAGCTCAACGCAGGAATAATGTCGAAATCAAGTCTCAGACTGACAAGGCATGAAAAATACATTTTCCATATGTTTGAAACTTGATCTCGTAAAAAATGGGGATGCGGCACGGCGTCAACAGGGATTCACCCTCATTGAAATCCTTGTAGTGATGTCGATTATTGCCGTGATGGCATCTCTGTTTGCGCTCACGGTCCAGGGGAGGGATGACGATGACGTTGTCGATGAGATCATCACAACCTTTATCCGCGAAGCCAATTACGCCCGGGAGGAGATTATGTTCCGTCGTTTTCCGATTGGAATTTATCTCTACAATGGCGGTTATGCCTTCTATTCAGTTGCAGAAGTTCAACGCAAGGATGAAACAGAGGAGCAGCAGCGTGAAGTATTGTGGAAACCATTGAAGAACCGCCTGTTGAAACCACATCGCTTTCCCGATGGCCTCTCTCTGGTTTTTTACCAGGAGACATCGCAGACACCGGTGGCGCTTGAGAATGAAATTCCTGATGAGATAAATCCCCAGATTGTGTTTGTCTCCGATACGGATGCGATTCCTTTTGAGCTGCTGTTCTCCTATGGTGAGTCGGAAAAACAGAGTGTTGTTCGCTATCCCTCCGGAAAAGTCAGGAAGAGCGATGAAACCTGAACTTGAATCCCCCCTTCATCCTCACCCTTTCCCGGTGGGAAAGGGGATGGCAGGCGGTTTTACCTTGCTCGAAGTGATGATGGCGCTGAGCATTGTCAGCATTGCTCTGGTCGCGATTATCGGCCTGATGGGCAACTATGTGCGAAATCTTCAGGGCCTCCAGGAGCAGACCTTTGCTCATTGGGTGGCTATGAACAGGGCGGTCGAACTGCAGTTGGCGGATGCCTGGTCGGAAACATCAAAAGAGAAAAAAGGCGAGGATGAGACATCCCTGTTTCCGATGCGATGGAGACAGAGTGTCTCTGAAACGCCTTATGAACAAATGCGCAAGGTTGAAATCGAAGTTTACGACCAACGGGGTGGCGAGCCATTGACTCGACTCACGACCTATGTCGGCAGTGAAAGCAGTTGGTAAAGGGGAAGGTTTTAAGTGTCATATCGCCGGTCAATCCGATGTCATTGCGAGGAGTGAAACGACGTGGCAATCCGATCGGGATTACTTCGCTACGCTCGTAATGACAACATAACAGCGCACAGGGCTAGCACATTGGTGGATGCGGGCAGTGATTGTTCCTTACAATCTAACTGCACTTCTTCCATCCCTGGAGGACGCAAAAGGACGCCTTATCCCCCCTACGATATTGCGTGTTTTTATAGCTAAAACATAAGGATTTACAGGTTTTTTGATATGAGAGATAGGGGTTTTACCCTGATTGAACT
>JADWMH010000005.1:2938-4532 GCA_015767355.1 Gammaproteobacteria bacterium | reverse complement strand
TCCGCCGATTCTGTCGACCAATTCTTGGCACCATCTTCGCCGTCATTTCATCCATTGTCTATGGCACGTTGAGCAATATCCTGCTGCTTGACCAGGGCGCCAGAAAAAACCTGCAGTCACTCGCAGATCTTCAGCGAGTCATGACTCTGATCGAGAGAGATCTGTTGCAGCTCGCCCCTCGCACCATTATCAATGAATTTGGTGACCAGGCAGGCGCTTTCCAACTCAGGGAGACACCCTCGCTGGAGCTTGAGTTCACTCGAGGTGGTTACCAAAATCCGGGACAGCTGTTGCGATCGACGTTGAAGCGTGTGGCATACAGCGTCAAGGATGAAGCACTGATTCGAAAAACCTGGGCAGTGCTGGATCGTGCATCTCAAACAGAGCCGGAGCATGAGGAGGTGCTGATCGAAGGAGTCACGGAGATGACAATTTCAGCCTGGAACAAGGAGTGGCAGACAACCTGGCCATCAAAGAAAGAGGGGCAGCCCGTTGATGCTCAACTGCCCGGCGCTGTGAAAATCGAGCTGCAACTGGAGCAGTATGGCAAGTTCGTTATGGTGATTCCTGCAACGGGGTCATCATAATGCGCCAGAGAGGTGTAGCTTTGATCACCGTACTGGTGGTTGTCGCCATTATCTCCGGAATCGCCTCATCGGTTATTCTGGAGCAGCAATTCGCGATACGCCGTACCGAAAATCTGCTGCACGGAAACCAGGGGATTCTCTACCTCTTCGCACTCGAGACCTGGGCAAAAGAGGTATTGATCATCGATACCCGCAAGGGTGCGGCAAATGACCATCTGCAGGAAGAGTGGTCAAAGGCAATACCTCCTATGGCGGTAGAGGGCGGCAGCGTCTCGGGCAAAATTCATGATCTGCAGGGGTTGTTCAACCTCAACTCGCTGGTTAAGAAGTCAGGCAAAATCTCTGATGCCGCCATGCAGCAGTTCAGGTGTCTGCTGACTGAGTATGCTGGATCGAGCATATCGCCGGATCATGTTGCGGATGCGACTAAAGACTGGATAGACCCTGATCAGAATGTTGAAGCAGACGGCGCTGAAGATCTCGATTATCTGAGCAGGGATCCCGGCTACAGATCTGCGGGTCAATATTTCATCTCTCCGTCAGAGTTGCTTCTCATTGATGGCATGAGCTATGAAGCGTGGGAGAATATCCGACCCTTTGTGACGGCGTATCCTGTTTTCAAGGAGGAGTCCTCCTATATCAATGTCAATACCGCACCGATGGAAGTCCTGAGATGTCTCAATATTGATGAAGATTCACAGACCATTGCAGACGATATTGTGCAATACCTTGGCGAGACTGCTGCTTTCGAGAGTGGCGCCGAAGTGATCGAATTTCTTCAACAGAGCGGTGCTTCGGATGCAAAAGTGAAAACCTGGCGCGTTGATGTAGAATCAAGTTATTTTCTACTCGCTTCAGTAGTCATATTCGGTAATCATGAACTTAGGATGCATCATCTACTGGCAAGAGAGCGGGAAAAAGACCGCGTAAAAGTGCTGATGCGGAGTTTTGGCGATGAATGGTGATGGCTCAGGAAAGTTTGCAGTTGGCAGCAGGTAGTCCATAGG
>JADWMH010000005.1:0-2838 GCA_015767355.1 Gammaproteobacteria bacterium | reverse complement strand
CGATGAATGGTGATGGCTCAGGAAAGTTTGCAGTTGGCAGCAGGTAGTCCATAGGCTCGAACAATACACGGAATTTTTGAGACATCACGAATAGTAGTTATAAAAGAAGGTCGATTGATACATGAATGTCTACTTTTTTGTACAGTTCAAAGGCACTGACCTGGAGCAGTGCCACTGGCTGCGTTTCAATGAACGCACTCCAGCGGGACAGCTCTCCTATGGCGCATTTGAAGATGCACTGGGTGCAGCTGAGGGGCATCACCTGGTTGTGTTTGCGCCATCGACGGACGTTAATCTGGCGATCATTGATCTGAAGGCGAAGAGTCACAGGCAGATGATTGCGGCTGTTCCCTACATGCTGGAAGAGGAGTTGTCGGAAGATGTCGAAAATCTTCATTTCGCGCTCAGTACGATCGATAAAAAAGAGGGAAAACAGCTCGTCGGCGTAGTCTCGGGTGAACTGATCGTGAAACTCTACACGGCAATCACCGCACACAGCTACCTCTCAGCTGCTGTTGTTCCCCAGACCCTTTCCATTCCCTATGCCAGTGATACATGGTCGCTCTTCATCCAGGATGAAGCGACAACCTTGCGCACAGGGGAGTATCAGGGATATGGAATTGATACCATCAATCTGGATGAGATTCTCCCTGTTGAAACTGCAGCATATCGACAACAGCATGACCGGGATGTGGATCTTGTCGAATATGATTTCCGGGTGGATCCGAAACAGAAGAATACCCTGATGGACGAGAAGCGTGCTGCGGCAGCAGAGAGTGAAGCCCTGGCCCTGATCGGCCGATACTGGCTCGATCACCAGAACATGTTGAATCTCCTGCAGGGTGTTTACCAGATTAAGACGCAAATGCCCGGTACGCTGAAGCAGTGGATGATTGCAGCATCTCTGATGGTCGTCTCGCTGCTGCTGTTTCTGACGAATATGGCAATTTCCAACCATCAGTTGTCCACTCAGAGTCAGCAGTTGGGAGAGACAATGAACTCCATTTACACGGAAATTTTTCATGATGAACCCGCCAATGAGCCGGCTGTTGCGATGCGTAAAAAACTCATCGGCCTGCAGGGCAGTCAGGGTGGTCCTGTCACCCCCTTTTTACACTTTGTTGCTGCGAGTGGAAAAATCATCCTCAAAGACCGCGAGAGCCGTATCGTCAGGATGAGTTATAACAACAAGCAAATGAATATAGATATTGAAACAACAGCTTTTGACAAGCTGGAAGCCCTGCAGCAGCAAATCGGATCCGATACTATTATCGTCGACCTGAAGGCGGTGACGAATAACAAGGGTAAAATCAATGGGCGTCTGGTGCTCGCCGAGGTGAAACACTGATGAAAGCCTGGTTTATGCAACTCTCACAGCGAGAGCAGTTGATGGTGGCAGGTGGCGCTGCTGTGCTGTTGTCTCTGATATTTTATGTGCTGGTGATTGCGCCGCTGTTCCACTCAAAAACGCAACTGCTTGATCAGCTTGAGACCCAAAAGAGAAGTCTCGGCTGGATGAAGAGTGCTGCATCTGAAGCGACGTCACTGCTCGCTGCAGGAAAGTCCAGTCATGCGGATGACAAGCGTTCGCTGATCGCCCGTGTGACTTCTGAGTTGAGGAAAAAACAGATCACTGCAGTAAAGAGTCGTCCGGAAGGTGAAAAGCGCCTCAACCTGGTCTTCGACGAGGTCAATTTTGTGCGCTTAATGGAGCGCCTGCAGTATCTGCAGACCACCTACGGCATCAGTGTCTTCAAGGCGACAATGGAACCTTCGGCAAAAAAGGGTTATGGCAAAGTACGTGTGACGTTGGAGAGGTAGCCCCATGAAAATCATCCGCATTCTACTCATCATCCTGTTGGCCTATCTGGCCTTCATTGTCTTCACCTTTCCTGCATCCTTTGCAACAACACGCTTAAATGCGGCAAAGCCTGAGGTGCAAATCAATGATGTCGATGGATCGATCTGGTCGGGGGGAGCAGGGGATATCCGCTACCAGGGGATACCTATCGGAGCGCTTGACTGGAAAGCGCAACCCCTGGGAATATTTCAGGGAGAGTGGAAAAACCACCTGGTCTTGAATGGCATCGTTGACGGCGAAGGTGAGTTGGCCTATGGCATCGATGGCGTGGTCAATCTCTACAATACAACGCTCAATACGACTTTCTCAGAGATAGTCGGAAATCTGCATAAGCGCATTCCGCTACAGATGAGAGATTTTCAGGGAGAGATGCAAGCGGACATCGCAAAGATGGCCGTCGAGCCGCAATCCAAAAAGTTGATCTGGCTGGAGGGAGAGTTTATTCTCAGCAAGCTGAAAATGCCAGAGGGGCGCTATCTGGGGGATTTTGCAGCAGAGGTAACCACCATCGAGAAGCAGAAATTCAGGACAGTGGTGCATTCGACCAGCGACCGGGGATTACAGCTGCAGGGCGTCATTACTGCAACTCAGCAGGGTGAGATCGAGCTGGATATCAAGCTGGCGAATGTCGATCTACTTGGTGAACGGGCAGCCTCGATGATCCAGCGCTTCATGAAGAAAAGCGATGACGGCTATTACCGCTTTCAGTGGCAGGGAAATGTGAAATATCTGATGATGCTGCTGGGGTGAGGTTTTAAGATTTAAGTTTTAGGCGAAACACATAGGATGTGTCGAGGTACGAGGCGCATCAAAAAAGTTGGCAGTCGTCAGTTTGTAGTTTGCAGATCCGTAGGGCGGTATAAGCGACAGCGCATCCCGCCATCTTTCTGGTGCAATGCGCGGAGCTTATTGCACCCTACGGGCTAGTGAGATCAGGTCTCAGACTGACAAGGCATGAAAAAAACATTTTCTCTCGC
>JADWMH010000210.1 GCA_015767355.1 Gammaproteobacteria bacterium | reverse complement strand
GAGATGGATTCCAGCCTGCTTCTTTTTATACTGTCTCAATAACACCTTACTCCAACTCCTCTTCCATGATCGGTTTCATGGCGTGCAGCATATTCGCAAACAGCTGAGGATTTGACTTCTCCTGCTGCGCCAGCAATTGTTTCATCTTCACCCTCTGCGTCGGCATCGAAAAGCATGCCGGGCAGGAGTCTGCGATAACCGGTAGTCCGGCATTTTCTGCAAAGGCCGAGGTCAGGGATTCGCGCGCATACACCAGTGGACGAATAATGCGAATGTCGCCTTTTCTGTTGGTGTAGTGCGCCTTCATGGTTCTTAACTGGCCGCCATGAAAGATCGACATCAGCAGGCTCTCCGCCAGATCATCCAGATGCTGCGCCAGCGCCAGCACGTTATAGCCCTCACGCCGGCAGGTGCTGTACATGATGCCGCGTTTCATGCGTGAGCAGTAGGAGCAGAACGAGTCGCCATCCATGTTCTCTCTGGCCTGCTGCATGATGGGCTGCTCCTCGTAATGCCACTTCACGCCAAGAGAGTCGTAGTATCCGGTCAATGCATGGGGGTCAAATCCCTCCACCTCCGGGTCGACGGTGATCACGCCCAGTTCAAATTTTACCGGCGCATAGCTCTGCAGGTGTCCAAGCAGATGCAGCAGGGTGAGCGAGTCCTTGCCGCCGGAGACGCCAAGCAGAATACGGTCGCCATCGCGGATCATGCCGAAATCGGCAATTGCCCGGCCGATTTTTCTGAGCAGGGATTTCGGGGGTTTGATAAAGCGCTGTTTCATTCTGTGCTATGGTAACCATCACTTGAAAAAGGTGCAATCATCCACTATTTCAGTAGTAATGCACTATAAAACTTCCTGAGGAGCCTGCCGTGGAAATCGTCGTCGTCGCATTTGTTGTTCTGATCATCATCATTGTTATGCTTGGCGCCAAGCGGGTGCCCCAGGGATCGGAGTATACGGTCGAGAGGCTGGGCCGCTATACAAAAACATTGAAGCCCGGCTTTCATGTCATCATGCCGGTGATCGATGTCATCGGTTCAAAAATGAACGTCATGGAGCAGGTGATGGATGTTCCATCACAGGATATCATCACCAAGGACAACGCCATGGTGACGGTCGACGGCGTGGTTTTCTTCCAGGTGCTTGATGCCGCCAAGGCTTCCTACCAGGTGAGCGATATGTACCGCGCCGTGCGCCAGATCACGCTGACCAATATTCGTACAGTGATGGGTTCGATGAGCCTTGATGATCTGCTCTCCCAGCGGGATACGATCAATACCCAGCTGTTGCACGTGGTGGATGACGCCGCTTCGACATGGGGCATCAAGGTAACGCGCATCGAGATCAAGGATATCAACCCTCCCCAGGATCTGGTTGACGCAATGGCGCGACAGATGAAGGCTGAACGTGAGAAACGCGCCCAGATTCTTGATGCCGAGGGAACACGCCAGGCGGATATCCTGGTGGCGGAGGGTCAGAAGCAGTCGCAGATTCTCAATGCTGAAGGCCAGCGTGAAGCGGCTTACCGCGAGGCCGAGGCGCGTGAACGCCTGGCGCAGGCGGAAGCCAAGGCGACGCAGATGGTATCTGATGCCATCAGCGCCGGTGACAGTCGCGCGATCAACTATTTTGTTGCACAGAAATATACCGAGGCGCTAAAGGAGATTGGTACCGCCAAGAACCAGAAGATTGTGATGCTGCCTCTTGAAGCAAGCAGCCTGATAGGCTCAATTGCCGGGATTGGCGAAATCACCAAAGAAGTCTTTGCCGCCAAGAAGGAGGAGTGATGGAGGGTATGTTTGATCATCTGCAGTACTGGCACTGGTGGATTCTCGGCCTGCTGTTGCTGATCCTCGAAATCTTCTCCCCCGCCGCTTTTTTCATGTGGATGGGCATCGGTGCGGGTCTTACCGGTTTGATTCTGTTTTTTGTCCCCGGCCTGAGTTGGGAAACCCAGTTTATCTTTTTCGCTATCCTCAGTATTGTCAGCATCACTGCGGCGCGCCTGTGGCTGCGGCGCAACCCCATCAAGAGTGATCAGCCGCTATTGAATCTGCGTGGCGACGAACTGGTTGGCAAGGTATTTATTGTCGAGTCGCCCATCGTCAACGGCAGCGGACGTGTGCGTGTCGGTGAGAGCAACTGGAAAGTGGAGGGGCCGGACTGCGAAGCCGGAGCAAGTGTCAGGGTGGTTGCCGCAGATGCAGCGATATTGAAAGTAGAGCCGGTGTAGGTCTAAAGAAAATTTAACCACAGATGCACACAGATAAACACAGATATAAGGACCTCATGCAAAGCCCGTCATTCCGGCATTATTTTAGCCGGAATCCATTTCTTTGATCAGTAAGTGGTTGGCTCCTATGGGTTCCTGACTTACGGTGGAGCGAGGAACAAGCAATAAAAATCTGTGTGTATCTGTGGTTCAAAATAGGGTTTTCCGTTGTGGAGAGTGAAAATGTATAAAATTGTTATTACTTTGTTGATGCTGCTCCTGGCAGCGCCCGCAGTTGCTGAAATCAAGTCAAAAGCGGTTCACTATCAGCATGATGATGAGCAGTTGACCGGTTATCTCTACTGGGATGATGCTATCGACGGCAAGCGCCCGGGCGTATTGGTCGTGCATGAGTGGTGGGGGCTGAACGATTACGCCAAAAAACGCGCAAAAATGCTGGCTGAACTGGGCTATGTTGCATTTGCCGCCGATATGTACGGCGATGGCAAGGTGACTGACAAGCCTGCCCAGGCCCAGGAGTGGATGCAGGAGATCACCACGGATGTTGAAGGCTGGCGTGAGCGAGCATCACTGGGGGTGATGCAACTGAGAAACAGTGGTTTGGTCGATGAAAAGCGATTGGCTGCGATTGGCTACTGCTTCGGCGGCGCCACGGTCTTTCAACTTGCCTACGCCGGCAGCAATGTGCTGGGTGTGGTGAGTTTTCATGGAGCATTGCCGGCGGCGCCGGCAGAAGCAAAGGGAAAGATTAACGCCAGGATCCTGGCGTTTCATGGAGCGGCCGATAACTTTGTGGCGCCTGAAGTGGTGCAGAACTTTCAGGTCAAGCTGCAGGAGTCACAGGCAGACTGGGAGTTTGTGATATTTGGCGGAGACGTGCGCCACGGGTTTACCAACCCGGATGCGGCAGCTTTCGGCATTGAAAACCTGAAGTATGATGCGCAGTCTGATTTCGACTCCTGGGAAAGAATGAAGCTCTTTTTTTCGGATCTTTTTGCTATCTAATGACAATAGTGACAAAAAACTTGCAATCAGGGAGTGATTGCTATCAAATAGCACAATCTTATCTCCGAAAGATCTCACAGACTTCTGTTTCGTCAATCCATATTGATGGATAGAGAGCGTTTTAAGTTCGAGACTCCTTTCGGGGAATTTAGTCGAAACGGCTTTTCTGCAACTGATTTATTATTCCCCGATTTGGTTCCTATTAGCTGGATGCTACCCGCATAGTTATATTCATCAAGTCGGAATAACGAAGGCGACAACTCCTGTACGGCTATTCCAAAAAACAAAACAAGTGGAGAACTCTTTGTGAGTGAAAATATTACTGATGTCTCTGATGACTCATTTGAACAGGAAGTATTAAATGCAGGGGAGCCCGTGCTGGTTGATTACTGGGCCGAGTGGTGTGGTCCCTGCAAAACGATTGCTCCAGCGCTGGAAGAGATTGCCGGCGAGTATGCGGGAAAGCTGAAAGTCGTAAAATTAAATATCGACGATAATCCGGGTACTCCTCCCCGATTTGGTATCCGCGGCATTCCCACGTTGATGTTATTCATAGCAGGTGAGGTTGAAGCGACGAAAGTCGGCGCGTTGTCAAAATCACAATTAACTGCATTTATTGAC
>JADWMH010000209.1 GCA_015767355.1 Gammaproteobacteria bacterium | reverse complement strand
TGTTCTTGGGCTGCCTTGGCATCCGCCTCCGTTATCCTCGCCAGCCGGGAACGGCTGACCTCGGTAGGAAACTGCTTGAGACGGTCGCTGAAAGTGTAGCGCTGCGGCAACGAGGCGACCAGGGCTGAAATTGGCCTGTCCCGCTTGCGGCTCATCACCAGGATTGCGACGATCACGATCACCGCGTCACGCGTCGGCAGCGCCGCGAGTGAGCGACCGTCCACGCTGATGCTGTCCTGCTGCAGCAGGCCGCCGTTAGCCTCATAGCCGATGACGCGCTGGCATCCAGCTCTCATCGCCTCCTCCATTGCGGAGATCACATAGGGGGAGCCGATGCGCGTGCGCAGCACTTTTTGAAACAGCCCCGACAGTTCGACGGCACTGTTGCTGCTGACCGGCGTCACGACTGCGGCGGCCTGCAAAAAATACGCGCACAATATCCCGGCGATGTCGCCGCGCAGCCACTCTCCGTTCTCATCGCTGATTAAGGGGCGGTCTCCGTCGCCGTCGGTCGAGACGATGCTGTCCAGCCGGTACTGTTGTGACCAGGCTGCCGCTAATTCGACATCCTCACGGCGTATCGCCTCAGTGTCGACCGGCACGAATGCATCCGACCTGCCGAGAGCAACCACCTCGGCGTCGAGGGACTGGAGTATCTCGAACAGGATGTCCCTGCTGACGCTGGAGTGTTGATAGAGCCCGATGCGCATACCCTGTAGGGAGTCGCTGTCGAAAAAGTCGCGGAATCGTCGTATGTACAGCTCTCTCGCAGAGGGATCTTCTGCAGGCAGATTTTCAGGATCGAGAAATTTGCCGTTGCCGTCAAAAAGAGCTTCAGGGACTGCGAGCAGCTGATCGCGTATCGCCTCTTCGTCAGCCTTGAGGATCTCTCCCTGAGGCTTGTTGAATTTGATGCCGTTGCGATCATCCGGGATATGACTCCCGGTCACCATGATGGCTGGAATCTGCTGCTCGATACCATAGAGCGCTGCAGCAGGCGAAGGGATGAATCCACAAAACACCCCCTGAAACCCGGCGTCCTTCACTGCCTTGAGGCAGGCCTTGATGATCGCCGGCGTGCTCGGGCGAAGATCGCCCGCAACGGCCACCCTGGAGCTTGGTGCGACAACCCGAGAGTGTTCCAGGTACTGCAAAAATGCACGCACGTAGAGATAGCAGATTTCGTCGCTCATCGCCTCGACCAGCCCGCGTGCACCGCTGGTGCCGAAAGCGACGCCGCTGCGCTCCATCAACTCTGCGACGGATATCTTCATGCCTGTCAACTCTCGTTCCTACCGTAGATGTCCTCGAATCGTACGACATCATTTTCACCGAGGTAACTGCCAGTCTGTACCTCGACAATATCCAGGGGGATAACTCCAGGGTTTTCCAGGGCATGGATTTCACCCACGCCCATGTAGATTAATTCGTTTTCCGTCAGTAGGATGGTTTCATCTCCTTTGGTCACCCGTGCTGTACCGGAGACCACAATCCAGTGTTCGGCACGGTGGTGGCGCATCTCGACGGAGAGCCTGGCTCCCGGTTTGACCGTTATGCGCTTGACCTTGAAACGCTTTCCCTCCTCGATGGAGTCAAAGCTGCCCCAAGGCTGGTAGACAACGCGATGATCCTGATCTTCCGGCCTCTCCTGCGCTCGCATTCGATAATACGCTTGACTTTCTGGGATTGCAACTTTTCCACCACGAGCACGGCATCCTTGGTTTCGATTACCACAATGCTGTCAATACCAACCGTGGTCACCAGCCGTTTTTGTGCACGGACCAGGCTGTTCCTGGTATCGAACAGCAGCACGTCGCCATGCATGGCGTTGTGGTTTTCATCCTTGGCATCGAGGGGGACAACGGCGCTCCTGCATGCCCTGATCCCGGTCATCCGTGGCATCAAAATCCAGGATCAGTTTGCGTGGTGCTTTCCTGAAGGAGGCAATGAACTGCTGCACCATGACTTCATGGACAGCGAACAGGGCTTCCCTGTCAGCGCGGTTCTCCAGACGGCAGAGCGTTGACTGGCTGGCCAATGGTGAGAAGCGATTCACGGCTGTCTGGATAGCAGGATCATTGCGCAATGACTGATGGTCATTGAGATCTTCATAGCCCGGACAGAGGCCGTAAACCCGTTGCTGCAGCATGCTCAGTTGCGTGTGGACGATTTTGCTGCGATCCCGCGAATCCTGGAGGACCCGGTTAACGGATTCCAGTAAGCCCATGCGCCGATCCATATCCCTGAGGAGTAAAACACCACCATCCGAGGTGATATCACCGCCGGAAAACGCGGCTTCGACCTTGTGGCGTTTTAAAGATTGAAATCCAAGAGAAATATCGGGTACATTTTATCATGTGCAAACTCTTTGTTGCTTACGGCGTAAGCAATTGTATTTTAACAAATTAAAGAGAGCTTGCCCTTTTTACTGGTGAAATATTCGGGCTAGTTAGACTGATAATTGGCCACTGGTACAAGAGTGGAAATTCAACTCCTGCCAAACCATTCGAAATATAATAATTTAGAGTGTACACTTTAAACAGATGCAACTTATTTTTGTTCTCCAGTGGATGCCAAGACTTTAACACGTTTAAAAAAGCGTTTGCCCGAAGCTCACTTACGCAACCGTCTGCTTCGTCAGGCGGAGCATGTCTCCATGCGATTTGACGTCCACAAAATCCAGCTATTCCATTTTTATTGGGAAAACTTCGATCTCATGCCAAAAGCACTCAAGGCAACTCTGAGGCTAACTGGTCAAATGAAGCGGGCGACAGCCAATGCAATACGCTACCGCATCCAGGAGCATGAGATTCCGATCAATAAGCTGCCGCCAGCCTTCAATGGCTATCGCATCCTGCATCTGTCGGATTTGCACATTGATGAGATTGCCGATGGTGGTGAACGACTGTGCAACATTATTGCAGAATTAGATTACCACCTGTGCGTAATCACTGGTGACTACCGCTTTGATACATATGGTGTACATGATGAAACCATCAAGCGCCTGTCCAAACTCATGGATGTACTGGATTGTCCAGATGGTATCGTCGGCATCCTGGGCAACCACGACTTTATTGAGATGGTTCCGGAACTGGAAGCGTTGGGCATCAGAATGCTGCTCAATGAGTCGATGCCGATCAACCGCGAACAGCAGCAAATCTGGCTCGTGGGACTTGATGATGCGCACTACTACGAAGTTCACGATCTGGCACGCGCGACTCTCAATATTGATACCTCGCAGCCCACCGTACTGCTGGTGCATTCTCCGGAGGTGATTGAAGAGGCGGAAGCATTTGGCTTCGACCTCTACCTCTGCGGCCACACCCATGGGGGCCAGGTCTGTCTTCCCGGTGGATTGCCAATTATCGGCAACGCACGCTGCCAACGGAACAAGCTCTCAGGCCGTTGGAGTCATGGCAGCATGCAGGGCTATACCCATCGCGGGACAGGCTCATCCGGGCTGCCAGTGCGTATCAACTGTCCACCAGAGATATCAATCCACTGCTTAAAATCATCCACACAAGAGTAGGATTCCTGCCATCCTAAATAGTGTGTTTTTGGTTTGGTATCTCAGCGCAGTCTGATCAAAGAGCTGATAACCCTACAGTACACGCATACCCATTCGAAAAGGGTACTGTCAACTTAGCCATTTTGAGTCAAAGCGGTGCTGTATTTTTTATTATTGACTTTTATTGGGCACAGGTAACCTGCTGCCATTCGGAATATGATCCGGAATGGAACTCACGATAATGATGCGCCTTCATCAGATGCCGCCTAATGCGAAACAGATTGCCGACCTCGGCATGTACGGTGAGAAACCGTTGGGCTTGTCCAATGGATTTGAATCCTCGCATCAATCGTTCCCGTTGCCGTGTTGGGTCATGCGATGCTTCT
>JADWMH010000052.1 GCA_015767355.1 Gammaproteobacteria bacterium | reverse complement strand
TATAGTCCAGATATGGCGTCTTCAGCTAATGCTATTTTATAATCCCTTTCACTAGCTTCATAGATTGAAGTTCTTGGGCAGTTGGGGAAGTTGCAGCCAGAAAATACTAAAGTGCTAACACCTAATTTCTTCAAGTGATCTTCCAATGGAGTGTTATAAAATGCCCCCCATCGTGGTTTATAAATGATTACTTCATTTTCAGATATCTTCTGGATACCACCATTTAACAGCGATTTTGAATCGTATCTTACCGAATCATCATCAAATAGCTCTTGCGCAAGTTCTGCTCCCAAACTATTTTCAGTCAATATTTCTGCACCACCTTCAACTAATTCCTTTCTGCATAAATCAACATTTGAGCCATCAGCTTTGTATATCCGAACAATATGAACAATTGGTTTATTAGTACATCTATATAAATCCAACAGCAGTTTCATTTTTGGCAAAGCTGCAGAAGTACCTGGGATTTCCAAAGGTTGTTCATCTAAAGTATCCCTCAGAACATCAATTGTAATCAGTGCAGAGTTACTAATATTTGGTCGTGTGTATTTATCCATTTTTGACTTCATCTTTTCATGTGCCTAACGTCGCTAATCAGCCGCGCGGGTTTTTGCGTCGGCTGAATTAGTTTTGTTAGGCCAATTTTCTTCAACCGTAAATGACTGACCAAGAGTTCTAAGGTGGCTAAATTCCTGCTTTCTTAATTTGCCTCGAATTTCTTCAAATGATTTGACAGCATCTTCAGCGTACAGTCTTTCTCCGCAATGAAGACATACCTCGGCGGCAACCTTCATAGAAACCGTATTCCCTCCTCCTTTGAGTAGTTTTTGTACTTGTTTATTTTCCAATTCTCCACCACATACAGGGCACTTTTCAAATGGTTTCATTTTTTCGCCCTGAATTTCCAGTCAACCCACCGTTCAGGATCTGGTCGATAGACTGTGATTAATACTGCCCATAGATTTTTGGATTATACGCCCAAACGCTATGAATTGGCTCACCCGAAAAATTCCTCCCCATAATCAGACAGCTTGGATATGGTTTGTCATTTGGATAATTCTCGATAACTTCGCCCTGAATTACCGATGAATATATTTCTTCATATGTCAGGGTGTCATCAGATGCCTCCTCATCAGCATGATCGGTGATTCTCACACGACTGCTCCAAATAGCATTGATTACATTCTATATATCCATGTCTCTATTTTCCTTCTCCGTTAGGAAATGGCTCGCTAATGTCGTGTATAATTGCGTTTATCCCATGGAGTTCCTTCCCAATGTGTAATAACTCCTTCATCACCGCATTCCAGACATTCCCAACCAATTTGATTATCTTCAGCATACACCCATACCTCGATCTCTCCTGGGCAGGGTTTTCCATTTATGACTTGTCGACAACCTGTCGATGACAGTGTTACTGGCCTTTCATATTCTGTTGTTGCTGCTTCAATGATGCCTGTCAGAAAGTTTAATAATTTTTTAGCTTCTATTGGCAAATCGGGCGCTTCTCCATCCTCACCCATGAAATGCTGGATATTTGTAATCATTGCCATCCTAGTTTCACAACCTCCTCTCTATGTCGCCTAACGCTGCAAATCACGGGCGGCGCTTTTTGCCGTCCGAGTGAATTTTCTTTGTTGTGTTTTTCATTATGTTGGGGCGAATTGAACAAGCTTTTTTACTCCACGTGGAGTGCTCTCCAAGCTGACAGACTTATTATCATTGAACTTTACCTCTACTATATTAGTTTTCTCAGAATAAAAAGAGCCTGCCACTGCGATTACAAGAGCAATTACAACGCCGAGAACATTTAGCAACAACCCCAAGATTATACTCAACACTATTGCGCCTACAATGAAACCCAAAATGCCGAACTTCTTTTCTTTAGTTACATTTGCGGAAACAGAAAGTACTTGCTGTGGTGAATATATGGCTTTCTGTGCTCCCTCAATAACCAATTTCTTATCTCTACTGATAAATGCAGAGCCTTTGACTCCAAAATTACCACCGATGATTTTCATCCGATTGCTCCGAGATATGCTCTTCGTTGTTCGTTTTCCAAAATATAACGGCTGCCCTAAACAGCATCCACAATCGCATTGAATGTTTGGCTGGGACGCATCACCCCGGTGCTCTTGTGTTCATCAGGACGGTAGTAACCACCCAGATCAGCGGACTGTCCCTGGACAGCGTTGAGTTCAGCGACGATCATCGCCTCATTCTCTGCCAGTTTCTGCGCCACCGGGGTGAAAATCTGCTGCAATTCCTGATCTTTCGTCTGCTCAGCCAGCGCCTGCGCCCAGTACATCGCCAGATAAAAGTGGCTGCCGCGGGTATCCAGCTCTCCCACTCTGCGCGATGGTGATTTGTCACTGTTGAGGAATTTGGCATTCGCCTGATCCAGCGCCTCGGCCAACACCTCTATTTTGTCGCTGCCAGTTTTATCCGCCAACCCTTCCAGCGACACTACAAGCGCCAGGTATTCTCCCAGCGAATCCCAGCGCAGATGATTCTCTTCGAGCAGCTGCTGTACATGCTTGGGGGCCGAGCCGCCTGCGCCGGTTTCATACAATCCGCCGCCGGCCAGCAGCGGCACGATGGAGAGCATCTTGGCGCTGGTGCCCAGCTCTAAAATCGGGAATAGGTCGGTCAGGTAGTCGCGCAACACGTTGCCTGTAACCGAAATCGTATTCTGCCCCGCCTTGACGCGCTCCAGAGTATGACGCATCGCCTCCTGCGGAGACATGATGCTGATTTCCAGCCCGCTGGTATCGTGCTCCGGCAGATATCGTTCCACCCTGGCGATCAGGTTGGCGTCGTGGGCGCGGTTCTTGTCCAGCCAGAAGATGGCGGGATGGCCCGTTGCGCGGGCGCGGGATACCGCCAGTCCGACCCAATCCCTGATCGGGATATCTTTGGTTTGACAGGCGCGCCAGATATCCCCCTCTTCAACCGAATGCTCCATCAACGTCTTGCCTGATGCATCGACGGCGCGCACCCTGCCGTCGGCGGGAATTTCAAAGGTCTTGTCATGCGAGCCGTACTCTTCGGCTTTTTGCGCCATCAGTCCAACATTGCTGACGCTGCCCATGGTCGCCACATCGAAGGCGCCATGCTGTCTACAAAAACTGATCGTTTGATTGTAGATGCCTGCATAGCAGCGGTCGGGAATCATCGCCATGGTATCGTGCAGCTTGCCGTCAGGGCCCCACATCTTTCCAGACGAGCGTATCGCCGCTGGCATGGAGGCATCGATAATGACGTCGCTGGGGACGTGCAGATTGGTGATGCCCTGGTCCGAGTTCACCATCGCCAGCGCGGGATGACTCGCATAAACCACCTGGATTTCCGCTTCTATCTCTTCTCTCTGACCATCAGAGAGTGTGCTGATTTTTGCATAGAGATCGCCAAGCCCATTATTTGGGTCAACTCCCAGCTGTTCAAACAGGGCGGCATGTCTCTCAAACACATCCTTATAGTAGACAGTCACGGCATGGCCGAACATGATCGGGTCGGAGACCTTCATCATCGTTGCCTTGAGGTGCAGTGACAGCAGCACACCCTGCTGCTTCGCCTCATCGATGGTTTTTTCGTAGAAAGCACGCAGCGCCTTGCGGCTCATGCGCGTTGCATCGACGACTTCATCAACAAGAACGGGGATTTTCTCTTTAAGCAGAGTCACTTCACCATCTGCAGCGACGAACTCGATGCTCAGATCGCCCGCTTCATCGATCACCACCGACTGTTCGCTGGAGTAGAAGTCATCGTCGCTCATCGATGCGACCTGTGTTTTGGAATCGGCGCTCCATGCGCCCATCGAATGAGGATGCTGTTTTGCATACTCCTTGACCGGGCCTGCCACACGGCGGTCAGAGTTGCCTTCACGCAGCACCGGATTGACTGCACTGCCCAGCACTTTTGCATAACGCTCCTTGATATTCAGCTCTGCATCGTTTTGCGGCTCTTCAGGATAGTCAGGGATGTCGTATCCCAGCGTTTGCAACTCCTTGATCGCAGCATTCAGCTGCGGAATCGAGGCGCTGATATTCGGCAGCTTGATAATATTCGCATCCGACGTCTTCGCCAGTTCGCCCAGCTCTGCCAGCGCATCGCCTTGTTGTTGTTCGACACTCAGCTTGTCGGGAAAATTAGCGAGTATCCGCCCCGCCAGGGAGATGTCCCTGGTTTCAACGCTGACGCCAGCGGCTCCGGCAAATGCCTTGATGACTGGCAGCAGTGAACGGGTCGCAAGTGCGGGCGCTTCATCGGTGAGGGTGTAGATGATCTTCGGGGTTGGCATTTATTTTTCTCTTAACAGGATTGGGTTGGAATCAGACGACTTCAGCCTCGTAACCGGCATCTTTGACTGCTGCGATCAACGCCGAATGATCGGCATTCCCGCTGACATTGGCGGCTCCCGGCTCCAGGGTGACCTCCACGCTCTCTACGCCGGAAACGCTCTCCAGCGCCTTTTTGGTGTGCATGACACAGTGGTTGCAGGTCATGCCGGTTATTTTCAGATGGATCATGTCACTCATGGAAATCTCCAGACAGTGGTTTAAAAAAGCGTAGCCGGTTGGCGTTGGTCACCACTGTGACCGATGACATCGCCATGGCGAAACTGGCGAACATCGGATTGAGCAGCCATCCGGTCAATGGAAAGAACACCCCGGCGGCCAACGGAATGCCGACGACATTATAAATAAATGCGCCGAAAAGGTTTTGTTTAATATTGCGCAGGGTGGCACTGGAGATGGCGATGGCATTGCTGACATTCATCAATGAGTCGCCTGCGAGCGTGATATCGGCGCTCTCGATGGCCACATCCGTACCGCTGCCGATGGCGAAACCCGTGTCTGCCCGAGCCAGAGCAGGGGCGTCGTTGACACCGTCACCCACCATGCCGACCTTGTGTCCCTGCTGCTGCAGATCACGAATCACCTCGAGTTTTTGCTCAGGCAGCAGCTCGCTGAAAATCGTATTGACGCCCAACGACTCCCCGACCGCCTTTGCCGTCGCCTGGTTATCTCCGCTGCACATCACCACCTGCAAGCCCTGGCGATGCAGCTCCCTGATAGCGGCAGCGCTCTCTTTGCGAACCGGATCCTTGAGAATCAGCAGACCCAGCAGGCTGTCGCTATTGGCAAGCCAGATGGGGGTTCCGCCCTGGCTGGCCTGCTGCGCAGCGATACGCCGCCAATGATCCTCGATATCGATACTCTGTTCATCCAGCAGTTGCGCATTGCCGAGAACATAACGTTGGCCGTCGATCTCCCCCGAAATACCGCGTCCGCTGATCGACTGGAAGTCAACACAGGGGAGCGCTTCAACCGCCTGCTGCTGTGCACTGCGCTGAATCGCCAGCGCCAACGGGTGCTCCGATCCGCTCTCCAGGCTCAGCGCAAGCTGCAGTAGTCTATCTTTATCGAGAGCGCCAATCGTATGGATATCAGTGACACTCGGCCGCCCTTCGGTGAGGGTGCCGGTCTTGTCCACCACCAGGTGGGTAATATGGGCCGCGCTTTGCAGAGCGTCGCTATTGCGAATCAACATCCCCAGCTGCGCCGCGCGTCCCGTGCCGACCATGATGGCGATCGGCGTAGCCAGTCCCAGGGCGCAGGGGCAGGCGATCACCAGCACGGCAATCCCGGCTGTCAACGCGTAGGCCATTTGCGGTTGCGGACCAAACAACAGCCAGGCAATAAAGGCAAGTATGGCAATAATGATGGCCGAGGGAACGAAGATAGCGGAGACCCTGTCCACCAGCTTCGCAATAGCTGGCTTGCTGAGCTGCGCCTGCTTCACCATGCTGACGATCATGGCCAGCGTGGTCTCCTCTCCCAGTCGGGTAACGCTGAATATCAATGTGCCACCCTGGTTGCCAGCGCCTCCCGTGATCTCGTCTCCAGGCTGCTTGGGAATGCTCTTAGACTCCCCTGTGAGCATCGATTCATCCACGCTGGAACTGCCCTCGATCACCTCGCCATCGATGGGTATGGTCTCCCCCGGTTTGACCCTGACCAGATCTCCACGCCGCAGCAGCGAGACGGGAACTGCAACCTCTCCGCCTGTGCGCACGACCGTCGCCGATTTGGGCGCCAGTTGCACCAGGGAGCCGATGGCCTGGCTGGTAACGCGCTTGGCGCGGATTTCGAGGGCGTGTCCAAACTGCAGAAAGGCAAGAATGGTGACCGATGCATCCAGGTAGAGGTGGTTGCCCCCGCCGGGGATAAAATCAGGCTTGATGATCACAATCACCGAGGATATCCAGGCGGCGGCCGTTCCCAGCGCCACCAGGGTATCCATGTTGGAGGAGAGATGCTTCGCCTGCTTGATCGCAGTGCGGTAGTAGCTGGCGCCGCTGAACCACATGGTAAAGAGGCAAACCAATGCCATAACAGCCCAGAACAGCTGGCCGTTGCCTGAATTCAGGTCAGGAAACAGGCCGTTCATTTCGCCGACCATCAGCGCCGCTCCAATGCTTCCCGCGAGGAGAGCCCGCTGCCACGAGCGGTGGATCTCCCGCTTTGCCTCATCCGCCTGGGCCAGGTAGGGGTCTTCGAACTGCTCTTCGATGGAGGCGTCATATCCCGCTTCCCTGAGCTGCAGCAGCAGATCGGCGGGATGCTGCCCGGTGGTGAACTCCACTCGCGGCCAATGATTCTGCACATCACTGCCCAGACTTGCGAGCAGTGCATCCAGATTGTCGTCAGGCTCGCCCCGAAATAGCAGCGTCAGCCGGTCAGACGGTAGGGTGCTTTCTATCAAAGCCGCATCATAGCCCTGGTCGATGATGGCGTTGACGACGGCTGCCGAATCGCCGCCAACGACCTGCGCCTGCTTTTCGACCAGGTTGACCTGCGCCTGTGACACGCCTGCTACCGATTTGATTGCCCGCTCCACAGCAGCCACACAGGAGGCGCAGGTCATGTCACTAATAGCCACCTGGTAGGCATCGCTGCCAGCAGAGGAATCCGCCGAGCCGCCTGCGGTGTCCCCGCTCGAAGTCGAGGAGGGTATGGGGCAACTGTCAGGGATTTTAGCCAGCGGCCGCGCCTCATATCCCGCCTCGTTGATCGCCTCGATCACAGCATGCGGGAGACCTCCGTTCACCTCGACGCAGCCTGCTTGCAAATCAACTCTGGCAGCCGTCACTCCATGCACGCCCAACACCGCCTTCTGCACCGCATTGACACAGTGTTGACAGCTCATCCCCTCTACGCGAATCAGGTAGGGTGTATCTTTATACTGGAGGTCGGTTTTACTCTTTGACATGATATTGTAGTTGCGTAAAAAAGCTAAAAGCGCTGAAATGCATTGATAGGCTTACTATACACGGACTTTTGCTAACCCAATATCAGCTTCAACCCCACCAGGATCGTCACCGTCTCGAAGCCTCGCTTGACCCAGCGGTTGCCGCTGCTGATCGAGAGATGCGCACCTGCATAGCCTCCCAGCAGTGACCCCAGCAGCAATACCGGCAGCCACTCCCACTTGATCTCTCCAAGCAGGCCCAGCGTGACGGCGCCTGCGCCATTCCAGAACATGCCCACCAGGATGAGGGTATAGGCGACGGCGCGCTGATAGTCGAGTCCAAACCAGCGAATCAGCCACAGGGTCACAAAGAGTCCGGTTCCCGAGGTGAGGGAACCATTCAGAATTCCGATAGCAAAGAGTCCGGCGCCGCCAGTAAAATATCCCGAGACATCGCGATGACGCGGCTCATACGACTGCCCCAACTCCTTGCGCATGAGTGAGTAGAGTCCCAGCCCCAGAGTCAATACTCCCAGCGCGAACGTCGCATGGCGACCTGGAATAGTCAGTATGAAACTGGCGCCAAGAATTACCCCGGGGATACCGCTCAACAGAATAAACAGCATAAAACGGCGCTCCAGATCACTGTTGTTCAGATGACGCATGGTGGCGCCGACACCCAGCGCCACCGATGCGACTTTATGCGTCGCCAGTGCGATGCCGAAAGGGAGGCCGAGAAACAGCAGCAGCGGCAGCTGGATCAGCCCCGCTCCTCCGCCGGAGAAGGCAGAGAAGAGATTTGCCAGAAAGGAGAAAAACAGGAGAATTAATTGATCCATGCGGTGCTAATAGAATACGAAAATTGGATTTGCCGTAATTACTACGCCCATGACGGGAATGCTGAAAAAATTTGTGCTGTAATTCAATCCTGTTGCGCTATAAACTGTAATTTCTCGATAACCCCGTGCATGGCAATAATTAATAGGATGTGTTGAGTGAAACGAAGCTTCCGCGTCCTGCTCACGCCCCTGACCCACATCCATGTAGGCCAAGCGCATCAAGTTGGCGCAGATATTGATGCGCCTCGTGCCTAGGAGCCTGTCCGAGAATAGGGACCGTAGCGAGGGGACGCCATTTTGAGTCAGATTTTTCGTGCATTTGAGGCGAATAACTGGTCTATTTAACGAAAATGGACGGAAAATCTGGCCAAAAGGGCGTTTCCGCAGTAGGTTTTTTATTCTCGGACAGGCTCCTAAACACAACCTATGCAAAATCAAGCTGACGGGGATGTTGAGAAGTTACTATAAACTTGACCCTGAAAAATTGATATAGAGAGATCGATGAATCGTTATTTTTATCTATTGATCCTGCTGCTTTGCAGCACCACGGCTGTCAATGCAGAGATGTACCGCTGGATGGACGAAAATGGCAAGGTCCACTATTCGGACAAAATCCCTGCGCAGCATCAGCACCGCGGTCATGCAAAACTCAGTAAGCAGGGTGTAGTCATCGACAAGGTTGCGTCGTCGTTAACACCAGCACAACAGCAGCACCGTATGCAGGAGGAAAAACTGCGCCTTCTGCAGCAGAAGTTTCAGCAGCAGCATCTCAATAGCAGCCAGTCGCTATTAGATCAGTATAACTCCGCAGATGACCTGATCATGACAAGGGATGGAAAGACCGCCAAAATAGAGCGTTCCATCGACATCATGACTAAAAGGAGAGGCAGCATTCGTGAATCGCTGGCCAGGCAGCAGAAACGTATTGATGCCATACAGAGCCAGGGGGAATCCGTATCTGTCGATATGATACAAAAACTGCTGAGACTGCGTCATAGCGTCAAGGAGAGTGATACCGAAATTGCACAGGCGGAAGTAAAAATGCAGCAGCTGCACGAGCTCTACACCCTGGAATTGCAGCGATATCGCCATCTGAAACAGCCGGACAAATACCCCCCGCCTGCCTCATGGATGCAGGGGTCAGAACCAATTGAAGGCGTCATCATCTGCTCGCCGGGCAATAACTGCAAGCATCTGTGGAAACGTGCTGTGGCCTATGTCAGAAAACACTCCGATACAGCAGTCAAGCTGCAGACAGATGAGATAGTCATCACGGATCCGGCAGTGCAGGACAATAAAATCAGTCTGATTCTGTCACTGATCAAAGAAGCTGATGGAGAGACATTTTTGATATACCTGGATGTTCAATGCAGAGCATCCGCGAGGAGGGCGCCCTGTGACAGCAAGCAGGCAATAAGTGTGCTGCATGGTTTTCGTCCGGCGGTGCTCAACCCTTAAACAGCGCTGGCGCCAAAATCCGCCAGCAATCCTCCAGCTCATGCAGCGGCGACTCCTTGAAGATCGAACGCCGGAAATGATGCATGCGCCCCTCGACCCAATCCGTCAGCAGCCGGGCTGTCAAGGCTTCGCTGGCGACAGTCTCGACTCCTCCACGCATTTTTGCCTCACGCAGCACCTGCTTGAACTGCGACTCAACGCGTAGGAAAAACTGCTCGACTCGTGCGTGCAGGCGCTCATTCTCACCGGTGAGAGCATCGCCGAGCAGCACCCGGGTAATGCCGGGGTTGCGTTCAGAGAACGCCAGCAGCAGGTAGATGATGTAGTAACAGCGCTCCGGCGTCTCCTTGTACTCTTCAAGAATCTGGTTTATGCGGGTGAAGACACTCTCTTCGGCAAAGCCGATCAACGCCTCGAATATCTGCGCCTTGCTAGCAAAATGACGGTACAGAGCCGCCTCGGAGACACCTGCCGCCTTTGCCAGGGACGCCGTGGTGATGCGTTTGCCGGACTGGATTTCCAGCTCTTGCGCCAGGCTCTCCAGAATCTGCTTCTTGCGCGAGGGACGCGGCACTTCAGTTTCTCCTGATCAGGGTGCCGATGCCCTCGTCGGTAAAGAGTTCCACCAGCACCGCATGCGGCACCCTGCCATCGATGATATGCGCCGTATTAACGCCTGATTTAACGGCATCCAGTGCACAGCCTATCTTCGGCAGCATGCCGCCGTGAATCGTGCCATCCGCAATCAACTCATCGACTCGGCTGGTGCTGAGCCCTGTCAGCAGATTTCCCTCTTGATCCTGGAGCCCTTCTATATTGGTCAGCAGAATGAGCTTCTCCGCCTGCAGCACCTCGGCGATTTTACCGGCGACCAGGTCAGCGTTGATATTGTAGCTGAGGCCATCTGCGCCGACCCCGATGGGAGCGATAACAGGAATGAAATTTCCATGCACCAGCATATCCACAACACTGGTATCGATGCTTTCCACCTTCCCCACATGCCCTAGATCAATGATTTCAGATGCCTCCAGCAAAGGATCATGCGGCTTGACATGCAGTTTGGTGGCGCGAATCAGGTCGCCATCCTTGCCAGTCAGGCCAACCGCTGAACCACCGTGACGATTCACCAGATTGACGATCTCCTTGTTGACCAGACCGCCCAGCACCATCTCCACTACATCCATGGTTTCTGCATCGGTCACGCGCATCCCCTGGATGAACTCACTCTCTTTTCCCAGACGCTTCAACAGGCTGGCTATTTGCGGACCGCCGCCATGGACGATGACCGGGTTGACGCCAACCAGTTTCATCATCACCACATCACGCGCAAAACCGCGCTTGAGATCGGCATCCACCATCGCGTTGCCGCCATATTTGATAACCACTGTCTTGCCGCGAAAACGCTGCAGATAGGGCATCGCCTCCGATAAAACGTGGGCGACCTGTTTTGCGTCTGTTGCTGTGAGACTCATGTTTATTACCCTTTTGTAACCACAGATGGACACAGATAAACACAGATTTTTTTCTGCACCCTATCCGTGT
>JADWMH010000208.1 GCA_015767355.1 Gammaproteobacteria bacterium | reverse complement strand
GAACTGATTGGCGCACCGATGCTGCTTGGTGAGCTGCGAGGAGCGCTGGAGGAGGCGCTTGCGATCAATTTCCCACTGGTGAATCTGATCGTCTTTCTCCTCTGTTGGCTGGTTGCGCGCCGCATCAGGCTGGTTTTTCTGATCTATTTTCCCCTTTTGCAATGTGAACTCTGGCTGGTGGCCGCCTATCTGGTGTCAGGACACGGGTTCAACTATATCACCAGCAACATGGCAACGGTGATATTGGTGATCGGTGCTGCGACCAACATCCATCTACTCAGCGCCTATCTCCAGGCGCGTAAGGATCTGAGCGTTCGCGGCGCTATTGTCAGGGCATTTCGTCATGTCGGCCGGCCTAGCCTGATAGCAACAGCAACAACCGCGGTTGCTATGATCTCCTTCATCGTCAATGACGACCCGGCAATTCGGGACTTTGGCATCTACAGCGCCCTGGGGTTGGCCGCTGCGATCTTCTGCTCATATACATTATTGCCCGCAGCGCTTCTCCTGTGGGCGCCCCGGGAGGCGATGCCGGAGCGGCGAGTGGTGTTTATCGCCCCATTTCTTGCTATCCCCGCCTGGGCATGGAGCCATCCCCGATCCGTTTTGGCGGGAGCAGCGCTGATTTCACTATCGGGTATAGCAGCCATCTTCCATCTCAATATTGGCACGCATGTACACGGCTACTTTGAAGACGATAGTTCAATACGCAAAGCGGTGGCATTCTCTCAAGAGCGGTTTAGCGGTTATTTGCCACTGGAAGTGATCATTCACTGGCCTGACGAGGGGGAAACGCAGCCGCAGTTAAGTGGTGACGAACTGCTGGCTTTAGCCGGCCAACTCGAACAAACGATCATGAATAAGGTTAGAGTCAACGGTCGGGAGTTTACGCAATTGGAGATCATGACGATGTCTGACTTGCTGGACTCCTTTTGCGCCGATCCGGCCAGGAGCAAGCAGTGCCCCGACGGCAAGCCATCATCACAGGTGGTGGATCTCTTCAGTAACGCAGATATGGAGACGGGATTGCCCAAATATGTGGTGGCCCGCGGCAACAGGCATTATTTGCGGCTCACTGTTTTTCATGAACCTGCCTATTCGGCCGAGAGTCTGCAATTGATTAATCGCCTGCAGGAAGTCGTCCAACAAGAGGTGGGCGACAGCGCACATGTGGTGGTAACCGGCCTCCCGGCTCTCTGGTTCCGGCATGACGCCGCTATGGTGAAAAACCTGTCTCAAAGTTTTATTGTGGCCAGCATCATCATCTTTCTGATGATGGCGCTGGCATACCGGAGTGTGAAGCCGCTGTTGATCTCCATACCCTCGAATATGACCCCTATGCTTTTCTCCCTGGGGGTGGCGGGTCTCTATTGCTATAGCTTTGCAGCGCAGCTGACATCTGCGGCGTTGATGTTTACAACCGTTGCGGTCGGCGTGATTGTCGATGATACGCTCTATTTTCTGTTGACCTATCAACGCCATATTAAACGTGGAGCCTGTGGCGAGACAGCTTTGGTACGCACCATTGAAGATGTGGGAGCAGGGATCGTTTTGACAGGAATTTGCCTCACTCTGGGGACCGCAACCCTGTTGATGGGCCGGCTCATTCCTATGCAGGTGTTCGGCGGCTTGTTGAGTTTGACCGTGTTGGCGGCGCTGTTTGCAGATTTGTTACTGCTGCCGGCTATATGCCGGGTGTTCTGGAACCCGGTCAAATGAAACTGTTTGCTTACGGCCGGTGGTTAGCCGTATGGCTTCTGTTTGCCGTTTATACGCCCGCTCTGACTGGGGCTGACCAGGGTGTAGAGCGTCTGATATCAATCGCTCGGCCAACAGGAGCCACGCTGGAATTAACCATTGAGCAGCAAGGTCAGGAGCCATATCGGGCCATGATGGACTACTTGATCAAGGGTAAAGAGCTTTTTATTCGTCTGCATATTTTGAACGGCAAATTAACCAATCGGCGTGCTGCCTTAAAATTGGGCGCTGGCGAGTACTATGTTTATCATCCGCTGCTGGGGGTAAATGCGGTCAGTCGAAATCAGCTGATGCGCCAATTCCGCTTTGCCGGGTTCAATCTGGATGACATGGTGTTGACTCTTGATCCGCTGCATTACGGCAAGGAGTCCGATTGGAGCAGCCGCCACTCAGACGGTCGACAGATTATCGCATCCCCCGCCAACCGGATGGGCTGCCGTAGTGAATTCTATTTCAAGCCGGAGATGCTATTGCCATACCAGGCCCGTCTGTGCCGGGAATCCGGCAGCAATGGACGGTTGGTTGAGCTGGCGGGACAGACAAAATGGCGAGATTACATTTTACCGAAGAGACTCCTGTATAAACAAGGCCGTACAACCATAACCAGCATCAGGCTGCGACCGACTGACTCTGATCGCTGGAAGGATATGAGCCTCTACTCCAAGGATCAATTTACCAGGGAGTAGCAGCGAAGGTAAGGAAGTGTATATGTACATCAATAAGCAGCTGATGAGCATTTTGCAATGCTCCCGAATAGTCGCTGCTTGTTTGCTATCTATTGTTGTCCCTGGCACGTAAATCCTGAAATGGAGAAATTGAATTCATGAGAAGCAATGCTGCACACTCGACTATTTCGCTTATCTTGCTTCTGGCTATAGCTGCCCTCTCTATTCCATCTATCTGCCAGGCCAAGAGCCACAAACTGGCTGATCAGTACCGGCAACAGGCACAAGCCCTGGGCAAGCAGGGACGTACACTTGAAGCTGCCAGGATGCATGAAAAATCAGCACTAACCGAGCTGGCAAGTCCTGAACCAAGGCAGGAGAAGCTGGCCATTGCATTGAGTAATGCAGGTTATTACTACTATCAGGCTGGCAAGTATGACAAGTCAATCAAACTTCATCAGCAGTCGCTGGAGATTAGCCGGAAGCTTGGTCAAAAAGAGGGCATTGCCAGTGGACTTGCCAATATTGGCATCGTCTATAAATCCCGGGGTCAGTTTGACAAAGCGATTGAATTCTATCAACAGGCATTGCAGATGTTCAGGAGGATTGGTGAAGAGAATGGGGCCGCAACTCTTCTGAACAACATCGGAGCTGTATACGAGGCGCGAGCCGAATATGACAAGGCCACCGATTTCTACCAACAGGCGTTGGAGATCAACAAACGGCTTGGAAACGAGGCGAAGGTCGCCATTCGACTGAATAACATCGGCGGATTGTACTTCTTGTTGGGCAGGTTTGATAAAGCTCTGGATGTCTATCAACAGGCTCTGGAGATCAACAAGAAGCTTGGCAGGGAGGCGCACATTGCAACAGACCTCAATGGCATGGGCGGGGTGTACTACTCCCTCGGTCAGTTCGACAAGGCCATCGATTTCTACCGGCAGGCACTGGAGATTGACAAGCGGCTGGGCAAGCAGGCGGGGGTGGCAACGCTGCTCAACAATATCGGCGCAGTTTACAAATCCAGGGGAGAGTATGACAAGGCGATTGATCTTTACCAGCAGGCGCTGGAGATCAACAAGAAGCTTGGCCGGGAGGCGAGTCTTGCAATAGACCTTCACAACATTGGCAGGGTGTATGAATCATGGGGGCAATACAATAAAGCTATGGATTTCTACCAACGGGCGCTGGAGATTGACAAGCGACTCGGTAAGAAGGCGACCATGGCGGTAGACCTCAATAGTCTCGGTGGTGTATATCAAAAACAGGGTCAGTACGAGATGGCTATCGATCACTATGAGCAGGCGTTGGAAATCAACAAACGGCTTGGGAGGGAGGAGGTGATTGCAATAAATCTCAGCAACATCGGTGCGGCCTACGGCGCCTGGGGTAAATATGACAAATCCATCAAGCCCCTGGAACAGGCGTCGGAGATCAACAAGAGGCTCGGCAAGAAGGCCGTCATTGCAGCAAATTAT